>CALVEE010000217.1 GCA_944326495.1 Candidatus Gastranaerophilales bacterium
TTGCAAGAGTTAAAGCAAAACCTTTAACAATGCTTGTTCCGCAGAAATACAGGATTACGCAGGTAATAATTGTTGTCATGTTTGAGTCAAAAATACTTGTGAAAGCTCTGTCGAACCCTGAATTAATAGCTGTAAAGAGTGTTCTTCCGGCTCTTAATTCTTCTTTTGTTCTTTCAAAGATTAAAATATTAGCGTCTACTGCCATCCCTATACTCAGGATAAAACCAGCAATACCTGCAAGAGTAAGTGTTACCGGAATTGCTTTAAATAGCGCGAATAACATTAAACCGTAAATTATAAGCGCAACATCTGCAATTAACCCGGGCGCTCTATAGTATAGAGCCATAAATACCATTACAAATCCTAAACCGATTGCGCCTGCAAGTTTGGATTTTGCGATACTGTCTGCTCCGAGAGTCGGCCCTACTGTATTTTCTTCAATAATCTTAGCCGGAACAGGGAGTGCGCCTGCGTTTAGAAGGTCAACCATTTTCTTAGCTTCTTCATAAGCAAAACCGCTGTCACCGCCTGATATTTGAGCTCTTCCACCCGTAATAGGTTCTCTGATAACAGGAGCGGATTGAAGTTCGCCGTTAAAGAAGATTGCCATTGGCTGGCCTACAAGTTTTTTAGTCAAATCTGCAAACTTTTTAGTGCCTTCATTGTTGAATTCTAAATCAACAACCCATTGTCCGTTCTGGGAATTTGTGCTCAGGTTTGCTTTTGATAAGTCTTTACCGGTAAGTCCTGTAGCTTCCCATTCAGCTTCTCCGTCTTTCATAACAGGTTTTCTGAAATCGAGTTCTGCAGTTTCGCCTAAATAAGCTTTTGCCTGATTTAAGTCTGAAACATCGGGAATTTCGATTACAAGACGTCTGTCGCCGGAGCGCTGAACCACGGTTTCTGATACACCTAATTTATTAACTCTGTTTTCGATTGCAATCTGCAAGCTTGACATCATATCGGGTGTAATTTGCGCGATTGTATCTGTAGTCTGCGCTTCTAGTACGAGGCGTGAGCCGCCTACCAAATCCAAACCAAGTTTTGTCGGCTTGACGCATATTGTTATTATAGACGCGATAACAATAAGGACAATCGCCCAAAACAGTATCAGTTTATTCTTCATCTATGTACTCCTTATACTATAATTTAAATTATATCCCAAATCTGAAACAAAATAATCTTGCCCGACTGTATTATATAGAATCAAGCGTAAAGATTAATTCCGTTTTTTCGGCTTTTGTAAGTTCAACAAGCGGACGTCTTACATATTCTTCAATAATTTCTTTATATGCAAGAGCAGCTTTTACGGGAACCGGATTAGGCGCCATAAACAGCTTTTTGAATATCGGATAAAGCTTCTGGTGCATGTTTTTGGCTGTCATAACATCGCCGGTTTTGAAGTTTCTAATCATTGATTTAATTTCTTTTCCGAAAAGATGTGAGGCAACAGAGATTACGCCGTGTGCTCCTAAAGAAAGCATCGGAAGCGTGAGGCTGTCATCACCTGAATATACCGTAAAATCTTTAGGACAGTTCATTTTAATATCGGTTATAACGTCCATATCTCCAAAGCTCTGCTTAACTGCAACAATATTTTGATATTTTCTTGCAAGAGTCTTTATTGTGTCAACAGACATGTTAACCCCCGTGCGTGAAGGAATATTATATAAGATAACCGGAATTTCAACGGCTTCTGCTACTGCTGAAAAATGCTCAATCATGCCTGCCTGAGAAGGCTTGTTATAATAAGGAACGACTGATAAAATAGCATCAGCCCCTTCTTTTTCAGCCTTTTTAGACATCATAACCGCGGTTTCTGTAGAATTAGAGCCGGCTCCCATAATAATCTTACCTTTTCCTGCGATTGCTCTTTTTGCACTGCATAAGATTTCGATTTCTTCTTCATGGGTCAGAGTCGGAGACTCACCTGTAGTACCGGTTACAAGAATAGCATCAGAACCAGTATTAACAAGCTGGTAAGCTAATGCTTCCACTTTTTCATAATCGACTTCTCTTTTTTCATTGAATGGTGTTACCATTGCCGTAATTACTTCACCCGCGTCATATCTCATATATTCTACTCCTTTATTTGTCTCTTATTATACTACAGAATTTCTTTAAACTCATGCACTTCTAAAGTTGTATCGCCGTTTTGGAATATTCCTATCTGCGAAGTTCCGTACCTGTGCGATGTATTAAATTTGTATCTGTAAGCTGTATCTGCAGCCATTGTTACTTTGCCAAAATGTTTTAAATCCGCAACTTTCTTTAACTGCGGCAAATTATCACCGGATTGAATACAAATAGAATAATCAAGCGGAGCGTTTGAATTAAGGATTTTAAACAGTACATCTAAAACCGCGTCAATTTCTTCAAAGCTGTTGAATTGATATAGAAAACCGCCGTCATAATTCATTGAATGAGCTCCGGTTTTTTCGGCGATAAATTTGTTCATTAATTGGTTTTGCTCATCTATATTAATATTCAATTCCTTGTGTGAAAACTTCTTTTTCAATGCTGTATGAATAAGGATTGCGTATTTGCTGATTTTCTTTTCTTCCTTTTTAACATTGTCCTGCAGACTCTTATTCATAATTTTTTTTTCGGCTTTTTTATAAGCTCTCCAGCTGTCGTCATAAATATCTTCTATTTTTTCGGTAATCATTATGAACAAATTCATCAAATAGAATGCTATAACCAGAAGTATTAATGCATTAAAGAATTTAAACTCAAAAACAGCCTCAAATAAATTAAGCGAGCCTGAATAAATGCTGTCTCCAATCTTAACGAGTCCTTCTAAAAATCCTCTTATGAAGTTAAGCCAGCCCCAGTCCCCGCCTGTCAGGTTTTCGACCCAGTAGAACAAGAGCATTAAAATACAAAATACTATAACAATTTTCATAAACTGCCAGAAACTTTTTATGAATTTGAAAAGAGCCACCATTAAATCATGCATTTTTTATTCTCCTAAATAAATATTATCAATTAATCTTACGTTTTCGACCCTGCAGGCAATAAGTGCAATTGAGTCGTTATTAGCCTTTTCCTGTTCTTCAAGAGTATTTTTATCTAATATTTCCAAATATTCTAAATCATGTCTATCTGTTAAATAGCTGTAAGCCGTTTCTTTTAAGGCGCTTATATCAGTAATTCCTTTGCTGTAACAAGCTTTTATATTGTTTAAAATCCGGCTTAATACTAAAGCATCTTTTTTACCATCTTCTGACAGGTACTTGTTTCTTGAGCTTAAAGCAAGTCCGGACTCTTCTCTTACAATCGGACACTGGATAATTTCAACGGGGATATTCAAATCCTTAACCATTTTCCTTATTATAACCGCCTGCTGTGCGTCTTTTTGTCCGAAAAATGCATAATCGGGCTGTGCTATATTAAATAGTTTTAGAACAACCGTGCAGACTCCGTCAAAATGTCCGGTTCTTGTCTTTCCGCAAAGTTTGTTTACGTAGAAAAACGGCGGGCAGACATAAGTCAGAGTATCATTAGAGAGCCTCTGTCCTTCGCCGTACATTTCTTTAGGTGAAGGCGCAAATACAATATCGACTCCCGCATCTTTGCATAATTCATAATCTTTTTCTATAGTTCTCGGATATTTATCAAAATCCTCAGAAGGCCCGAATTGAATAGGGTTAACAAAAACGGATACAATAACTTTATCACAGGTTTCTTTTGCCTTCTTTATTAAACTCAAATGTCCGGCATGTAACGCCCCCATAGTAGGTACAAGCCCGACGGTTAAGCCTTTCCATTCTTTACGTGCCCTTCTTACGTCATCTATTGTATGCAGTAACATTTTATTCCTCTCTCATTAAATCTTTTTTATGTATTTAAACAAACCGGATTTTCGAGTTCGCGCTTAATATCCTCGACCGATACATGGACAATCGGCGAATTATCATCCTTTTTCAAATATACATCTATAATCCCTGATTGGACAATAAATCTTTTGCATAATATACAAATAAAATTATGCCCGTAAATATACATAGAAGCTCCCATACATCTATCCTGCCCTGCCTGAATAATAGCATTTTGTTCTGCATGGATGGAGCGGCAGGTTTCATAGCAGGTTCCTGACGGGATTTTGTTCTTAATCCTGTAGCACTCACCCCGCTCATAGCAGGACTCTACGCCGGAGGGTGTTCCATTATATCCTGTAGCTTTTATTTTCTTATCCTGCCCGACGATTACTGCGCCTACTTGCGCGCGCAGGCAGTTAGAACGCGACGAACACGTTTTGGCCATATCTAAAAAATAATCTGTCCACGATTTTATTCCCATAAACTTATTATATAACAAAAAGCCGTAAGTAAAACTTACAGCTTGTGGAGAAAATGTATATTTGAGTCTTAGAGGAAAAGAAAACTTAAACAGTGACTTCTTCTTTGAAATAATCTACGACGGTGTCCATTACATTATCAAAGAAGAAGTCCAATTCTTGTGATAATGACATTTCAATTTTGTTCATTTCTAAATTCTCCTGTCTGTTAAATCTTGATACCATTTCGTTTTCGATACGCATACTTTTAAATCCTTTCCTAATTATATTCTCTGGGGCTTGTATATTTTTGCTTACAGATATGTTATCGGCATTTTTTTGAAAAACTTTAGGCTTTTATTAAAAATGTTTACAAATATTTACATTGTTTTTTTAATGATAAATATCAGATTGTCAATAATATCAATAAACAATTGCAGTTGACATATTGTAGCGAAAACACTACAATATAAGTATGAAACAAATAAAATTTTATCAACTGTTGTAATTCTTTTATATGCTGGAGATAAATCTAATCAGCAAAAAGATATTAAAATTGCCCAAAGTTATTTACAAAATATGAAGGGAAATAATTATGACAGAATTAAATGATTTTATTATAGAACAACTAAAAGATGAAAAATTTCAAAAAGAATATATGAATGAAAGTCTGGCCGAATATATCAATGATGGAGATTTCAATGCGTTCTTTCGTTCTTTAGAACTGGTGATAAAATCCAGAGATAGTATTTCCGGTTTTTGTGAAAAAGCAGGAATTGACAGAGCTATGCTGTATCAAATTTTCAATGGCAAAAGAGTTCCCAAAGTTGATACTCTTGCCAAAATCCTAAAAACTCTAGGCTATAATCTTAAAATTGCATAAGACTTTTATAATTATTTGATTTAATTTATCCTGGCAATTCTGCTTGTAAAATAATCATTTTTGTATTAAAATCAGCTTGTTAAAATAATATTTTGAGGGGTGTATTAAATGAAATTTTCAGCTAATAAAGATGATTTGCTAAACGGTATAAAGATTGTAGAAAGAGCAACTGTTGTTAAAGGTTTGCAGCCGGTTCTTGCTAATGTGCTTATTGAAACAGAAGGCGCAAATCAGGTTAAGCTGACTGCAACAGATTTTGATATATCAATTATTACTCTTATAGACGCTCACGTTGAAGCAGAAGGCAAATTTACGCTTCCGGCTAAAAAACTCGGCGAGATACTCTCAAGGCTGAATGATGATTTAATTAACCTTGAATTCAGCGACTCTGCTGCTACAATTACCTGCAAAAACTCTAAATTTGATATAATCGGTATTTCAGCAAATGAATTCCCGCGTATTGAAGAGAATATTTCCGAAGAAGATTGTATGGAAATTGAAACTAAACCTTTTGCAAAAGCTATCAGACAGGTTGTCTCGGCTGCTGCGGGTTATGAAACTAACAATCTTTTATCAGGCGTCGTGTGCGAAGTTAATAAAAATATATTAGAAATGGCAGCAACTGACGGAAACAGGCTTGCAAGAGTCCGTGAAGTAGTTAAAAATAAGTCTACTGATGATGAAAAGCCGTTTGAAATGCTTCTTTCTTCAAGAGTTCTTGCTGAATTATCTAAAATCTCTCTTTTAACAGAGTCTGAAACAATAAAAATTTGCAAAGAGAGAAAAAAGATTGTTATAACGATTGACAAAACCAAGATTGTAACAAACCTTATGTTCGGACAGTTCCCGAAATATAACCAGCTTATCCCGCAGTCATTCCCGAAAGAAGCTGTAATTGATAAGTTTAACTTAATTTCGGCTCTCGAAAGGGTTGCTGTTATGGTAAGCGAAAAGAACAGTATTGTGAAATTTGAGTTTGCCGATAATACTCTCAAACTCTCCGGTGATTCTCCGGAGGCCGGTAATTCGCAGGATGAGATTGATATCAAATATACAGGCGAACCGCTTGCTATTGCGTTTAATTACAAGTTTATACTTGAATTCCTCAAAATAGCGGAGTCTGAAGAAATTAAGGTTGAGCTTAATACTCCGTTATCAGCAACAGTATTTGCGCCTGTGTCTGATGAGGATTATATTTATCTTGTAATGCCTGTGCAGTTAAGAGGCTAATTGGGGAGGAAAAGATGAGAGGAAAGGCTTTTAAATTCGGAGATAATATCTCGACAGACCATATAGCACCGGGGCGTCTTTTTCACCTGCGTTCTGATTTGCAGGAATTTGCAAAACACGTTTTAGAGGATGCTGATGAGAATTTTGCTAAAAATATGAAAAAAGGCGATTTTGTTGTTGCAGGGAATAACTTCGGGCTTGGCTCTTCAAGAGAACACGCCCCGCAGATTATTAAAATAGCAGGCGTCGGCGCTGTTATAGCAAAATCTTTTGCACGGATTTTTTACAGGAATGCTATCAATATCGGGCTTTTAGCGATTGAATGCGATACAGACGGGATTGATGCGGGAGATGAGCTGGATTTGGATATAAAAGCAGGAACTCTTAAAAATCTTACGAAGGGCACGATTACTGCAATAGAACCACTTCCGGAAGTTATGATTAAGCTTCTTGAGGACGGCGGTTTGATAGAACATATAAAAAAACATGGCGATTTAGTGTTAGGATAGGAGAAAATATTTATGGCTGATAATCAGGAATTGGATTTAATTTGTCCGGCATGCGGCAAAACAATGAAAAAAGTTCTTATACCAAATGCGGGAATTAATATAGATATCTGCCTTGACGGATGCGGGGGGATATTTTTTGATAACAGAGAATTGAATAAATTTGACGAACCTCACGAGAATGCTGATGAAATTCTCAAGATGCTTGAAGGCAGGGAATTCCAGAAGGTTGACGAGTCTGAAGTCCGCAAGTGCCCGCTCTGCCATATTCCGATGGTCAAAATGGGCTCCGGAATCGGCGGTGTACAGATTGATGTGTGCAACAAATGCGGAGCAAAGTTCCTTGATAACGGAGAACTTCTTAAAATAAGAGAAGGCGGTGAAGTTGATACAGCAAAAACGGACGCATTAGTGAATTCTCTTTATCAGGAAAACCTTAGAAGTGTTCTTGGAGAAAATGCTGACAAGGCACGGAGTTCATCTCCGCGCAGACAGTTTTTTGAAAACCTTGTTAACAAATTCTATGATATCGGCGGTGACAAGGGATTGGCAGAAGGAATTAATAAAATAAAAAAACATTAATTTTTTAATCATATTTCTCTTCTTTTTAACATTAAAGAAGAAAAAATGAAGAAAAAACAGGTAGGATGCGGTAAATCACAGATTTACCGCATCCAAAACTTATAAAGAGATACTCTTTAATACAATTTGTTAACCCCTTGCCGGCTCTACGGAAATAAAAAGTTTTGGTAATCTTTGTCTCCCAAGACATACAAACTATTGTTGCTTAGAATTTTTTGTTTTTTTTATTATTTGCACAAACTTTCTATCAGTTTAATGTATTCATTATAAAACTCCTTTATATATTATTCCAAAAAATATTATACATCATTACGTGGAATTGTCACGTATATAAATTTTAGAATTATATATAAACTGTATGTAATGACATATGATGAAGTTTATAAAAAAATAGGGTTGAATATTAAAAAATACAGAAATGAACTTGGTCTAACCCAGCAGCAGTTAGCAGACAGGCTTGGGTTGTCATTAAATTTTATTGGTAAAATTGAAGTTGGTTATGATCATCCGTCGCTATATACATTGATTGATATTGCAGACAATTTAGAGATACCTTTAAAAAATTTGTTTGATTAAAAAAGATTATAGCTTTGGTATAGCTTCCAACATTTTCTAATGCATCTATAGTTTTTAAACAGTAGTGAAACTTACTAAGCAAAGTATTCTTAAGCCCCAAAGATATCGCCTTCAAAATTCAGGCCTTTAGCTTCTTTAAGAAGCGGAAACTCCTCAATGTCATGGCTCCGGACAAAATTAACAGCCTCACTCCTTGCCTGTTCAAGGATTTGGGCATCGTTTACAATATCTGCAATAATCATATCCGGAAGCCCGCTCTGGCGCGTGCCTAAAAATTCTCCGGGGCCTCTTAGCTGCAAATCTTTTTCCGCAATAACAAATCCGTCATTAGTTTGTGTCATAATCTCTAATCTTGCGCGTGTTTCCTGTGATTTTGTTGCAGAAGATAAGACGCAGTAGGATTGTAAATCGCTTCTTCCCACGCGGCCTCTAAGCTGATGAAGTTGGGAAAGGCCAAATCGTTCGGCATTTTCTATGACTATTACTGTAGCATTCGGAACATCAACCCCTACTTCTACAACAGTGGTTGATACAAGAATATCATATTCTTTATTCTTAAACTTTTCCATAACTTCATCTTTTTCATCGTTCTTAAGCTTTCCATGCAGCAGACCGACTTTGTATTCAGGAAAAACCTCATTCTGCCATTTTTCGCGCTCGATTGTTGCCGCTTTAGCTGAAAGTGTTTCACTCTCATCAATCAGGGGGTAGACAATATAAGCCTGGCGTCCTGCATTAACTTCATGCCGGATTAAATCCGCAATTTGCCTCCTTGAATTAGTCATAGTCGTAATAATAGGTTTTCTGCCCTTTGGAAGCTCATCAATAATTGTCAAATCCAAATCCCCGTTCATGGTAATTGCAAGCGTTCGCGGGATTGGGGTTGCTGTCATGGTTAAGATTTGCGGATTTTGGGATTTTTTTCTTAAAGCTAGTCTCTGCTTAACCCCGAACCTGTGCTGTTCATCAATCACTACAGCCCCTAAGTTTGCAAAATCTACTCCGTCCTGAATAAGCGCGTGTGTTCCGACTGCTGCCTGCGCCTGTCCGTTTCTCAAATTTGTTTCAGCTTCTCTGCGTTGTTTTTTTCCGATACTTCCGATTAAAAGTTCGACTCTTAACCCTAGCGGCGTAAACCAGTTTACAAGGTTATTATAATGCTGCTGGGCAAGGATTTCAGTAGGAGCCATTATTGCTGCCTGATAGCCGTTTTCTATCGCAGCAAGAAGCATAATTGCTGCAACAACTGTTTTCCCGCTTCCGACATCTCCCTGTAAAAGACGCTGCATTGGTTTTTCGGAATGCAAATCATTAAGAATTTCATTTATAGCACGCTTTTGGGCAGAAGTTAGTTCAAATGGAAGTCCGTGGATAAATTTCATGACAAGCCCGTCTTTTTTTATCTCAAGAGGGATTGAAGTGAGGTGCTTGTTATTTTCTTCTCTTAAAAGTGCGAGCTTTAGCTGTATAAGGAAAAATTCTTCAAACACGAGCGAGTATCTTGCGCGCTGCAGGGTTTCATTATCGGAAGGGAAATGCATATTTTTAACTGCTTCGCGTTTTTCAAGCAGATTATATTTTTCTATAATATATTCTGGTAAAACCGTCTCGATATTGTTTTGAAAAAGCTCAAGCGCATTAAAAACCGCACGCCTTAAGGTTTTTATATTAAGGTTCTCGCTCAAGGGGTAAATCGGGACAATACGTGCTATGTTTAAGTTATTTGAAGGATTAAGAATTTCGTCATCCATAATCGAATAAGAGGGTTTATCCAAAGTGAGCCTGCCGTCATAACTGTTTAGTTTCACAAGCCCCGAAACCATTATTCCTGAATCTTTCGGGAATTGTGATTTCATTCGCTCAAGTGTGTACTTATTTGACTTTGAAGAAAAGAAATTTAAGCTTATGTTTCCGGTTCCGTCAACGATTTTGACCTTGATAACCCCGAGATTGTTTTTTGTTGTAAAAGCTTCTACTGACTTAATTCTGCCAAAAATTGTAGTAGTATCTCCGATTTGCAAATCCTTGATTTTGGTTCTTGTTGAGTAATCAATATGTTTGCGGGGGAAATAATACAATAAATCAGAGACAGTATATATTCCAAGTTTGTTTAGAATATAAGCTATTTTAGGGCCAATTCCCTTTAAATACATTACATCAGAGCTTAGAGTAATATTTTTTTCCTGTATCTGCGGGGTATTATCTGCCTTAATTACACTGACAAGCCTTTCTAAAGACTTCTTTCTCTGCGGGAGCGTGTCCATCGGATAACGCTCAAAATGCTCGAGTAAAACCCGCCATTTCGGATTTTTTGACGATTTTATTTCCCTGCGGAGTTCTGAACAGATGAAAGATGAAAAACTCTTTGTTCTGCCGTTGATATTAATATACTTATACTTAACCTCAATCTCTACTGCTTTTTTTATCTGCTCAAGATTTTCCATGTATAGATTATACTATAAAATCAAGGCTGGCAAAACTCCTCTCCCGTAAGGAGAGGGAATAGTACTTTTTGTTTCTATTTGGACACTAATGCCTCAAAAGGGAGGGAGTCGGCGCCAAGCATAGAGCCTTCCTTCCCTATAGAGGGAAGGTTAGGATGGGTGCCAGCCCGGTAGGGAAAAAATACAGCAGTGAATTTTAACCAATTCTGCTAATATTTTATAAAATTCATGTGTTCTATACTGCTAAAATCAAATCAGCACCCACCCCGGCCCTCCCTGCGGGCATTAGTGTCCAAGAAAAATTGAAAAGAGAAACCCTTATATAAATATATCTCACAATTTGCCAGAAATAATATAATGTAAAGACATAAAAAAGACCCCTCACCCGAATTTCAAAGTTTCGCTAAAGCTCAACTTGAAATTCTT
>CALVEE010000218.1 GCA_944326495.1 Candidatus Gastranaerophilales bacterium
CAAGTCTTTAACAGCATATCGGATATTACCGCCATACGCTTTAAAGCATTTGTATAATATATACTAATTTTCTCTGTAATATTCCCGACAGTATCCGGCGTAAATTCCTTTAACATCTTCATCTCGTAATCCAAATCTATCCGCTCGGCTGTTGTTATAAAATCAAAAAGCAAATTCTGTTTTGCAAAAACATTACTTAACTCATAATAGTTCATAGAAAGCTTTTTTAAACTCTTTAAAATCTCCTGATTTACAGCCCTATGTCTTTTAAGCTCATTCTTTAATGATTTTACAAAAGCTTCACCCTCATGAATTTTTACCTCCGCAGTTTTTAAATTCTCAACTGCAGCTTTGATATTTTCTTTAATTTTTTCAACATTATACCGGAAATCAGAAACAAGCTCTCTGTTTTCAATAGGAGAAGTACCTTTAAGAGCCTCTTCCAGCGGCATATTTTTATAACCGTCAATCTGCGCGCCTAAAAGAGATGTATTAATGTATTCCCTGTCATTAAAATGTTCCGCAAATTCTTTTAAAGGTCTGATAAATGCTGCATAAACCGACTCTGTCGGAATCATATCGCCTCTTATACCTTTCACATAATATAGAGAGTTATTCAAATCCTGAAGCCTTTTCTTTGCCGTCTTAATCCTTGCCTCGCTATCGGGAGAATTACTTAATGAGGCGCAAAAATTATCAAAATCTTTTGCCGTAATCTCCCATTTGTTGCTCTCTTTATTAAAGCTGCAGACTAAATCCTTATAAGCAGACTCTTTGCTGTAACACTGTCCTTCAATATATGCTAAATCCTGTCCGACAAGCACAATTCTGGAGCAGCCCAATATTCTTGCACAATTAAGAGCTGCATATGATACAGTACCCTTTGACCAGTATTCTTCAATATTAATTCCTGCAATATCCTTCCAGAAAAAATTCACAGGCTGGTTTGCAGAAATATGGGTATATGTTTTTTTAAACCTAAAACTCCTTAAATTCGGATGAGAAAAAGGCTCCGTAATAAAGTTTACACCGCTTAAATCAAGTCCCGCAATCTGTTTTGAACAATCATTTGCCTCAATTATACACAAAAAATCCGGTGTAATATCATGTTTAGCAATAGTTTTCATTGCCGTTCCGACAACAAAAAGTACAATATTTGCGCGATATTTTTTAATTGTTTCAATATTTCTGTCCAAACTTGGCCCTGCTGATACAACAACACCTGTTTTTCCCCTGTAGAAATCCTTAAATTCAGCAAGCGGTATTTCATGGACAAAAGACGGCATATTCATAATCATTTTACGCAATAACGGATAAAATTTTTGTCTTGTATACCTTAAATCCATCCCGTAAGAGCCTACCATACGCTGTAATTCTGCAACAAGATTATTAAACTTATCTTCATCCAGATTTCTGTAAGCCATGGTAGAGAGCATAAGCGGAATATTTTTTGTATTTGATTTTTTATATATATATTCACCCGCCTTCTCAAGAGTCGAAGCTATAAAAACATTATTCTTCAATATATCGCCCGAAAAATCTACAAAAGTAAACGCTATCTTCAATATATTTAAGTCCGGCTCATATAAAATAACTGTCCCGGCCGATTTCTGTGAAGCCACCTGAAATAAATATCCGAGCCCCAGTCCATACACAAGATGTATAGATACCGGCTCATTCTGAGCCTGCGAAAATATTTCTAACGCCTCCTGCAAAGGATTTTCCGGATTATGCAGATAAATATTTTTATACACCAGATTATAAAAACCGTTTGTCTGTACAAGCTGCGGAAGGTCGGTTACGATATGGGAAACCAGCTTCGATGCAAGCTCCTTATCTTTCGATGCAAGTGCATTAATATTCTTTTCAAAAATATTACTCATGTTTCCCCCGAAGCTGGCCGCAGGCAGCATCTATATCAGCACCGCGCTCAAGACGCACAGTAACCTTTTTCCCTGAATGTTCAAGAAGATATTTAAATTTCATAATATCGCTGCTTGAAGGCTTTTTATAATCGTTTTCAACAACTGAATTATATGGAATTAAATTAACATTGCATTTCAAATCTTTTAAGAAATATGCAAGTTCCTTAGCAACCGGAGTTGTATCATTAAATCCGTGTATTAAAATATATTCAATTGTAATCCTGCGTCCTGTTTTCTCTACATACTCCAGCAGAGCCTTTTTCAAATCCGATAAATTATACCGATTTTCAATCGGCATAATCTCTTTTCTAAGCTCATGATTTGGAGCGTGCAGAGAAATCGCAAGCGTTGATTGTAAATCTAAATCAGCCAGTCTTTTTATACCCGGAATTATACCGCTTGTTGAAATCGTAATCCTTCTTGCACCTATTTGAAAATCGTTATTAAATATCTCAAGAGCTTTTAATACATTATCTAGGTTGAGCATAGGCTCGCCCTGCCCCATAAAAACAATATTTGTAACCTTTAGTCCGGTATCTCTCTGTATAGTAAGAACTTGCTCAATGATTTCTTTATATGAAAGGTTCCGTCTGAAACCGCCTTTTGCAGTCGCACAAAAAGAACAATTAACTGCACATCCAACCTGAGAGCTTACGCAGGCTGTTAAATTTGCCCTATTGTCAAATCTCATAAGAACCGTCTCAACACATTCGCCGTCAGGATACTCTACAAGGTACTTAATAGTACCGTCTCTGCTTACCTGTTTAACTTTTATTTTTGTATCTGTTACAACAGCAATTTCTTTAAGCTGCTCCCTGAAATTCAGAGATAAGTTTGTCATTTCATCAATTGATGATACGGATTTTGAATAAATCCAGTTATGAATTTGTCTGGCGCGGAATTTGGTCGCCCCGAGCTCCTGCATTAAATTTTCCAGCTCCTCAAGCTTCATCCCTGCAAGTATAATCATTATTTCAACTTGCTCCCGTAGTAATCAATAATATCAACTTTGGCTTTTAAAAGCATTGCTTCATGAGCAATTTCATTTTTCCAGGCATTATAAGAACATTCAGAAGGTAAAAGTTTCAAAGGATTATGCGGAAAATCCCTGCAAACTGCAGGACGGTTTTCATAATCCGAACATAAATTTCCGTTCAATTTAGGACAATAGTAATAATATATTTTTTCATCTTCTACCAGCTTATTTAAGAGTTCAAAATACTCCGGATTAGCTTTTTTTGCGTCTTCTTCACTTTTATAAGGAACAAATACCGAGACAAAATCCTTTGCGAACTTATCACCGCGCATAGCTCTCTGTTTAAGCTGTTCATAAGAATACTGGCTTGCTGCAAGTTTACAGCAGGCCGCACAATTATTGCAGGAATAATTATTTTTCTTTTCCATCATATTTTTATATATTGCTTTAAGTTTTTGTCTGTAATCACCGGACAGGAATGTCAAAATTTTGAGCTGCCAGTCTCTATATGGGCATGCAGGCGGATAGGCGGCAAACATATCTTTTTTTTCTATTTTACAGTCCTTAATATTACATTTTTTGCAGGCATCTTCGGGTTTAAAAGCATTAACTTCCCTGCGGATACTTTCAGCCGCTTCTATAAATATTTTTTCGTAATTATCTTTTAGATTATCGTACTGCGAGTTTAAAGAATTATCCTCGACATTTGCCTGAGTCGAAAAAAAATTATCCATACTAAAGATAGTATCACAAATCGCCATAGGGGGCAATGATAAATGAATATAACAGGATAAAATGATAGAGTTCAAAGAAAGGATATGATTATGTCTACAGAAAAATTACAATTATACAAGTGCAATATCTGCGGAAATCTGGTTCAGGTAATAGAACCGGGGGCAGGAGAGCTTGTATGCTGCGGGGAAGCTATGCAGCTATTAGCAATACAGCACGACAGTTCAGAAATGGGTGAAAAACACGCGCCTAAAATTGAGTTTCGTGAAAATAAGAAATTTGTACAGGTTATAAGTCATCCGATGGCAATGGAGCATTATATCCAGTTTATAGAAGTTTATAAAAAAGATAAAAGTGAATTACATCTGAAATATTTTAAGCCGAATGATGTTCCGGAATTTGACATTTCTTACACAGATGATGATATAGAAGCCGTTGAACATTGTAATATTCACGGTTTATGGGGGGAAGATAAAAATGATTAGCGAAACAATTAACAATATTATAAATGAACAAATCAATAAAGAATTTTATTCAGGCTACCTGTATCTTTCAATGTCTGCTCATTTAAAAGAACTCGGCCTGTTCGGCTTTGCAAAATGGACAAGAATTCAGGCTAAAGAAGAAGTTGAACACGGACTTAAACTTTTTGATTATCTAATAGAGAGAAACAGCTTTGTAACTCTTAAGCAGATTAAAACTCCGGAATTTGAATACAACGGCATATTATCTATATTTAATACAATATATGAGCACGAGAAATGCATAACTTCGTCCGTAATGAAAGTCGCAAAAGCAGCCGAAGACGAGTGTGACAGAACAACTCTTTCTTTTATAGACTGGTTTATTAATGAACAGATTGAAGAAGAACAGAATGTAAAAAATATAATCAAGCGTCTCGAGCTGTTTGGAGATGATAAAACCTCTCTATACCTTATGGATAAAGAGTTAGGAGAACGTACTTAACAAAAAAAGGACTTTTAAAAGTCCTTTTT
>CALVEE010000219.1 GCA_944326495.1 Candidatus Gastranaerophilales bacterium
CAGTTATTGGCAAACTAATTCCTGACTTACAATCTTGTTTTTTACCGGACAGTTATGCCTTTTTGAGGGAGGGCTGGGGTGGGTGCTGAAAGCGGAGTTTAGGAGCTTAGGAGAAGTTAAAATTTTATGAAATTAATGAATATTTTTACATTTTGCCCCCTCACCGCATCCGTAGTTTTCGGCTCCCGCCCCAAACACGGCTGCTCCTCTCTCACAGGGAGAGGAGTGTTGCAAGCCTTGATTTTTATCTGTTAATTATGCTCTTGCTGGAGGGGGAATAAATTTTGTTAATTATTCAGCTTACAAATGTAAAAATATTATATTTGTTTTATTGTAAAAATTAAATAATCAATTTATTTGTTCGATTTTACCCAGGCTACTTAATATTTCTTTACAATGTGCTATAAAATTTTTACCCTAACCCCATAACTATTGCAATACAAAGTATAAGTGCAAAATAAATCATTAAATTTCTGGATTGATAAATTCTTGTCATAAAAGCAGGCGCATTCATCATGTTTTCCATCGGAAAATGATACCACCTGTGCTCCGGAATTGAGTCCGGATTTTTAGCAAAAGCCTCCATTGATTTATACAAATCAACAGCAAGCGGAATTGTCAAGCAGACCAGAAAAACCTGCCAGTCCAGAATATCAAAGATACACAAAGGTAAAAGAGAAAGGTAGGCTGAAACAAGCATAACTTTCAATACTTTTAAAGCCTCATAGGGAGTTTTAAATCTGTTTGCAAGAGTTTTGTGTCCTTCGTTTATGTCAAAATAAAAATCCATGACTGTATGAATATACAGTAAAACAACTGTAATAATCATAGTCGGAATAGAGAGTACAAAAACTTCCCACGAGTATGTTTTTGTCATAACATAATAAATTCCTCCGAATAAAGCCGGCCCATAAGCTATTGCAACAGCAATTTCAGAGAGCATGTTTCTGGAAAGAAATGAGTATAATAAAGTTATTATTCCTCCTGTCAAAGCAAAATATATAACGCCTGCACCGCATTTTAGATATAAAAATACTCCCAGAATAAGTGCAATAAGCAGATACAAACCCGCCAGCTCAAGTATTTCTATAGGCTTAACCCTTCCTGAAACTAAATATCTGCATTTTGTTTTCTGTGAATTTTTAAAATACTCTTTTTTATCAAAATTAACCTGCCTGATAAGTGATTTATAATCAAAATAATCATCTAAAATATTAGCCGCAAGGTGCGCAAAACATACGCCTATGAATGCAATCAGCCCGTATTTAATATTTCCGGATACGAAAGCGGAATAGGTAAAAACAACAAGCCAGGACATTATTGTCATAGGAAGCGAAAACACTCTTGAGCATTCTAAAATAGTTGATATTAAATTAAGCATAAATATATCATATCACAAATACAGCATCT
Source organism: Candidatus Gastranaerophilales bacterium (assembly GCA_944326495.1). GTDB lineage: Bacteria > Cyanobacteriota > Vampirovibrionia > Gastranaerophilales > Gastranaerophilaceae > CAG-196. The sequence goes on from CALVEE010000219.1 coordinate 1,411, forward strand.
TTGTTAGCTGACCAGTCCGCCGAAAGCCATAACATCTTCCCAGGCAGCTCCTGCTTCCAGCATCTCTTCTGCAGTAAATCCAAATAGGGTAATTGTATCAATAACTTCATTTTTGTTTTCAATATTTTTTACCACAGACTCCAGAGCAGACTCCCTTGTCATATATTGAAACTTGTCGTGCACGCCGAGTTTCAGGCTTCTTCTCTTTGCTTTACCCATTTTCTAATGCCTCCAGCGCTAATAGAGAAACACCTATCATGCCGGCATAATTCTCTGTTTCAGCAAGCCTTATTGAAGTCGGAGTTGTTACATTGTCACTGTTAACCTCATTTTCAATCTTCTTAATATCTAAAAATTGAGCCATTGAGCCTGATAAAACAACACAGTCCGGATCAAACAATTTAACAAGTCCTACAATCCCTATCACTATATATTCCTGCCACATATTAAATATTTCAAGCATTTTGCTGTCATTATTTTTTACCCCGTCAATTACATCATACGTTGTAACATCAGGATTATTAAGATATTCTTCAGCACTTCGTTTTAATCCGGTGCCGGATGTATATGCTTCATAGCAGTCCCAGCTACCGCAGGTGCATTTTCTGCGCTTATCGGAAAACATCTTAAAATGCATTCCGCCCGCTGCTCCGGATTTTCCTTTGAATAGCTTGTTATCAATAATTATTCCGCCGCCCACACCGGTACCGAATGTCAGCATAATAGAAACATTAGTTCCTTTAGAAGCTCCTATTCTGTATTCTGCCCAGGCAGCAGCATTAGCATCGTTTTCAAGAAAAACTCTTTTTCCGCTAAGCTCCTGAAAATTTATTGTATAATATCCTTTAACAAGATTTCCTGTAGAGCCTATAACTGCCGTATTTTCATTATTAACATCGCCTGCTGTTGCAATAGCGATTATATCTGCATCCTGTTCATATTTTTCAATCTGTTTTTTTAAAACATCTTTAATCCCGTCAATTGTTTTTGGAGTAGAAAATTTATCAATTTCGCTGATTATTTTCCCCTCTTCATTAACTATAGCGCTGTATATTTTTGTACCGCCTATATCAAATGCAAGTGCTTTTTTCATTTATCTTACTTCCTTTTTCAAAAGTATCTTTTAAAAGAATTTTGTCAACAGCTTTTTTTGATGTTCTCACAAGTTTCGGAGCAGATTTTGCTGCAGTTTTAGTTTCAAAATCCCGTTCACAAATTATTTTTAGCAGTTGGATTGCGATATCATAATTAGACATTAGTTTCATTGTTTATTTCCTCAATAAATCTTTTAGTAATTAATTGCGGTCTTGTGATGGCAGAACCTATTACAACGCAGTGAGCTCCGTATTCAAAAGCTTTTTTTACATCTTTTGGTTCCCATATCCGGCCTTCAAGCACTACTGGTGTGTCTATAAGCTCAACAAGCTCTTTTAGCAGTTTAAAATCAGGTTCTTTATCAGGCTCTCCTGATTCAAGCGTGTAGCCGGCAAGTGTTGTTGAAATTATATCCGCCCCTAAGTTTGCGCAGATTTCGCCTTCTTCAAGAGTAGAAATATCTGCCATAGCAAGCCTTCCTGCTTTATGGATTGTGTCAATAATTTCTTCTACCAGACATCCGTCATGCGGGCGTGATGTCCCGTCAAAAGCTATTATATCAGCACCGGCCTCAATTAAGCTGTTAACCTCTTTTATTCCGGGGGTAATATATACAATCTCCCGCCAGTTTTCAGGAAGTTTATCCGGCTTAGTCAAACCAATCACCGGCAGGTTAAACTGTTTAGCATTTCTTACATCTCTTGCTCCTGCAACTCTAAGACCTCCGGCTCCGCCTGTTACTACAGATTTCATCATTGCAAGCATACATTCTTCTTTATATAAAGGCTCATCAGGCATTGCCTGTACTGATACTACAATTTTTCCCTTTAATTTTTCAATAATATCCATATTTGAATTTTATCATAAAAGATTAGTATTGATAAAATATTAAAACAAATTTATAATGTAATCAGAAGATTTTAGGGGGAAACATGAAGAAAGCAGTTTTCGTCGGAATTTTATCAGCAGCGGCCGTATGCCTGCTGGCGTTTTTTGTGAATAAAGAGTCACAAACGGACAGTTCTTCCCCTAATACGGCAGTTGAAAAACAATCCGCTCCTCAAAAACAAGCAGCCGTACAAAAAGAAGAGACAGAAGATGAAAAACAGCCGGAAGAACCTTTGCCGCCTAAAGAAATTATAAAGCACGCAAAGATGTATTCTTCGATTTCTAATAATCAGCTTCCTCTCTCAGGAATTACACTGCTTGCGGAACTGCCGGAAGATGTCAGGGAAGAAATTGAAGATATTATTGACTCTTCAAAAAATATTTATATGCTCAAGAAGTTTGACAATAAACTCCTTTTACTGGTGGAAAATCCTTCTGACAGCAGACATAATATTGATTTAAAAGAGATTTCATTAGAAAGTGAAGCTGTTAAAAATACCCCGTTCAGCTCGCATATTGCCGGAGATGAAACAGAGAATGACATTTGGGAGTACGAAGATAATGACGATACAAAACGTCCTGTTAAGCACATAAAACATGATGAAGAAAATAATATAGAGTATACAGAATTTTGGAATTATTCTGCAGATGAGCCTGTCAAGTATGAGATGCGCGACAGTGAGAACAGGGTTGTGTCAATTAAAAAAGAAACAATTGATAATGAGACAAGCTTAAGAGAAGAACATATATTATACAATATTGACGGAAGCACAAAACAGAGTGTTTCAATAAGTTACAGCGGGCCTGAAATCACGCGGTTTACTTATTATAACTCCGAAAAACCGGAAGAAGGAATAAGCATTTTTAGTGATTACGGCGCAGACGGGAATAAGATTAAAGAAACTGTCTACACTCCTGATTTTAAACCGGTTAATACTTATGAACCTATATACAAAGACGGAGTCCGTTCCGGTATAAGAGTGTTGGATAGTCAAAACAGGGAAATTGAAAAAATATTAGCCAAATAGTGAAAAACTATCATTTTCAACTTTCTTCGGCCTCGTAAAATAATCCATAATCATACTTGCAGCACCTACTGCAAGTCCTGTTGCTGTTGCACGTCCTGCGTAGGTTAAGAGGGCTTTTGCGTAAAGTTTTTTCATATTCTTAATTAATGGCTCCGCAAGTCCTGTTTTTCTTGCAAGCTTAATCCCTTTATAGCTTGCCATTCCTTCTTCCAGTACAGTCGGAAGCCAGCAGGCAAACGCAATTTTTCCGCAGTTATCTTTAATATGATCCATTGCATCTTTTGGAGCTTCTTTAGGTTTAGAGCGTGAGAACAATGCGACATACCCCATCAATGCTGCCATAACATAGCCGGGATAACGGAGTTTGCTAAGGATTTTGCCGAATTTGCCTTTTAAATCATTCATAGCATGACCGGCTTCGTGAAACCCAGCGATTGAGATTTTATCAGTGTTTATTGTAATAGTTTTTCTAGCCGGTGTATAGAAGGCATTTTGACCGCAGGCAACATCTGACATGTCGCGGAAATATTGAGCCGGAATAATTCGAACTCCTTTTTTATCCAACCCTGAAATTTGTATAGATTTTTCAAATGCGTCTTTGTAGAGGTAATTTTGGCTGTGTTCTTTTACAAGCTGTTTATTAAAAGGCCTTGCAAAAGCAGGAAGAGTCCCCATTATGGCAGAGGATGCCGCGCTTGCCAGTATAAAGCCGGTACTGCCGGCATTAGGGTCTTTTGGGATATATTCATTACCGTTATAATAAAATGAATTTACCATTTGTGCACACTTCTACCAATAAAACTTCACTTATTTATTATAAAACCGGTTTTAAGAAAAAATTGCTAAATTGTTACAGTTTGTTATATTATAAACTTATGAATTGTTTTTTCAGAGATCAGCAGGAAGCTTTATTCAATGCGACAAAACCCTATCAGTATGTAGGCGGGGAGTTTTTATCTTATAACAAAGATTTTGACTCGGCAAAAGTAAGGTTTGCATTTGTTTTTCCGGATAAATACGAGATTGGTATAAGCAATTTAGGCGTAAGAATAATTTATGACAGGGTAAATGTTCAAGATGGTTACATGGCTGATAGAGCTTATGCTCCGGAACCTGATTTTAAGCCGGAATTCCTGTACGGGGTTGAGTCTAAAAGAGCTCTTAAAGATTTTGACGGTATCGGGTTTTCGCTTCAATATGAGCTTTCATATCCTACTGTATTAAAAATGCTTGAAATGTCCGGGATAAGCGTAAGAAACGATGA
>CALVEE010000220.1 GCA_944326495.1 Candidatus Gastranaerophilales bacterium
GTTTTTGATAATGTTCTTGATATGCTTTCAAAAAACAAAATCCCTTGTTTTTATTTTGACGGTCAGGTAAGTGCTTTAGAAGATTATCTTGAAATGAGGCCTGAAAATGAAGAATTGGTTTTGGGGCTTATAAGACACAAGAAACTTTTCATAGGGCCGTTTTATTGTCTGGCGGATGAATTTTTAACAGATAAAACCTGTTTTTCAAAAAACCTTGAGATCGGGCTTAAACAAGCAGAAAAATTCGGGTGCAAAGATTTTATCGGATATCTTGCAGATACTTTCGGACACAGCCAGAATGTTGTTGATATCTTAAGAGATTTTGGGATTGATAAATGTATGGTCTGGCGCGGAGTCGGAGATTTCCCTTCCGAATTCTCATGGTGCGGAATGGATACGGTTAATCTTGTAAGAGGCTATTTTCAAGATACCTTTTCTCTTAATTTACCGATAGAAAAGAAAGCAGAAATTCTCAAAAAGAACCTTGATTTGATTGCAGAGAAATCAAAAAATTGTATTCTGCTCCCGATTGGCGCCGACCATTTAGGTGTTGAGAGCGACATCGATGTTCAAATTGAGACAGTAAACGAACTTTTAAAAGAGGATTATCATATTAAACTCGGCTCGCCGTTTGATTATTTTAAACGTGTTGAAAATAATTTCAAGGATTTTACCTGGGATGATGAACTTAGAGACAATTCAAAAACATTCATCCTTCAAGGATGCTATTCTTCAAGGCTCGATTTAAAGCGGGAGAATGTTGAATGCACTTATCTTCTTGATTTGGCTTCGCGTTTTGTGAAACAGCAAAAAGAGATTGGATATACAGGAGTCTTAGAATACGCGTATAAACTCCTTCTTCAAAATCAGGCTCATGACAGTATCTGCGGGTGCTCAACCGATGATGTCCATTCGGAAAACCTTATCAGGTATAAAAAAATTAAACAAATAGCAAATACGATTATTGATGAATTAAAATTTAAAAATCATTTTGAAGAAAAGAAGATTTTAAACCTTTCAGAAAAGCCGTTTTCCGGTATTGTAGAGTTTGAAACAACTGCAAAACTTGAAGGTTATTATAAAATAGCCTGCCGTAAAGGTTTTGATAAGTATCTGCTTACTGATACTCAAAGAATTCCGGTTACGGAAGATTACACAAATATATATACGTATTTAGCAGAGGTAAAAGATTTAGAGCCGGGAGAAGTTGAATATTTAATGCCGGTTGTAAGCAATACAGATTTGAAAATTACAGAAACATCGATAGAGAATTCTAATATTTGTTTAAAAGTTATAGACGGGAATTTATTAATAAACGGAATAAGAATGTCGCTTGTTGATTTTGTTGACTACGGTGACAGCTACAATTCCGGCCCTAAGGCTGATGATTACGGAGTTGAACTTAAGGTTTTGAGAACGCGTATTGCGCTCAAAACATCTTCAAGAGTTTCTTTAAAAATAGATTTTGAAGGCGCGTGGGATGTTATTCCGCTTAGTGTTTCATTAGATAAGCACGCTTGCTGCCTGCAGTTCAAATTTGATTGGATTAATACGCAGAAAAATCATCTTCTAACGTCCGCTTTTGAGCTTGAGCAGCCGATTAGGGAAGTCTTTTCCGAAGATATGAACCTCTTAATAAAGAGAAATTTTGACCCGGATTATGACATAAGAAAAAATTTACCCCAAACAAGAGGGCTGGAAGCTAAAACAAATACCGCCCCGATGCAGAGAGGTCTGCTGATAGATGAGGACAGCGGAAATAATCTCGGAATTGTAACCAAAGGAATTACTCAATACGAAGTATTCAAAAATAAACTTTATATTCCGCTCCTGCGTGCAACTGGAGTAATTTCTAATCCGGAAAACCCTGCCCGCACAACTCCGGCAGGGCCTCCGATTGAAGTTGAAACTTTACAGCAAATCGGAAAAAACAGGGCAGAGTTTTATATGTTTTTCGGAAACCATAATGCGTTTTATGAAGTATTAAACAAAGTTTATAATTACATTGTTATTTAATAAAATATAAATCTTTAAAGTTTAATCCGTGAGTCGCAAGAGAGTCTATGACTGTAGCTGCGTAGGAATTAAATACTGAATTGTAATTTTTAAGAGCAGTTTTGATTACATTCTTGTTTTCGTTTTCATTGAGCGTAATCTCTCCGGATTTTATGCCTTCAATAACTTTTGGAATATTAGCGTATGTTGCTTTCCCGTATTTTTTTTGTGCAACAGCTTTTACATATTTCATTTCAAAACATAAAAGTCCTACTTTGATACCAAGCTCATCATCTTTTGTACAAGCATCCCTTAAAGCTTTTGGAGTCGGATATTTAAGGACATAATCACCTTTTCGGTCTTTAATAAAATTCCCGTTCTTATCTTTCTTATATAAAATATCATTCAGAAGCTTTTCATTCATATTTTTATAAATATTAGTCCATCCGTTCCCTTTTGACGGGAAAAAGTCTTTAACAGTAATTCCTGTAATCTGCATTGGTCCGGCTCCGGTAGAAGAATTTATATTCTTTGTAAATTTTCCGTTCGTTTCCTGCCCGATAATAGCAATTAAGAGTACTTCGGGTATATTATATTTTTCAGCGGCATCACTAATCTTTTCTGTCCAATAATCAATATCAATATTATTAATATCAACGCCGCGTTTCCGGGCTTCATTCGTAATCATTTTGGTTACTTCCGGATTTTGCGGTGCATCAGTTTCTTTTTCTTCAGTTTTTTGCTGAATATAAAATTTGTCTAAAATTTTCGGCTCATAACTCTTGATGGCATCTTGTTCAGCAATTGTAAATTTTTCTTTTAAATCATTTTCAAATTCCATTGCTTTTGCATATTTTTGGTTAAAAATACTTATCTCATCGAATTTATCAGTCTTTTCGAGCTTACCATCCTGATTGGCATCAGCTAATCTTGCAATAATAGCTTTCATACCTTTCCAACTGCTATAATCAATTGAATCTGTCATCTTACTATTACCGTTCCTTTCAAGAGTATATAACGGCATAATAATTTTAAACTTTAGGGAATCGTTACAAAAATTTACAAATTGAGGGTGCGGAAAAATTAATAAGATAATTTGTACACAAACTTTGAACTCTAATGCACCATAATTTTCATTATGGACTATAACCAGCTTCATACAAGAATAGCTTAAATATAGACTTAAGTCAATTTGCAATAAGAATTAAAATATCATTTATAATTCAATGTATACCACTTAATTTGCGCTGTATTCAAGAGTTATGCATCATAATGAAAACTGAGATGTATACCGGATAAAATTTATAAGGGAAATTAAGTGAAATTATCAGTAATCATTCCTGTTTATAATGTTGAAAAGTATCTGCGAGAATGTCTTGAGAGTGTAGTTAATCAGACATTGAAGGATATTGAGATAATTTGTGTCAATGACGGTTCTACGGATAGTTCTGCTCTAATACTGGATGAGTATGCCCGAAAAGATAATAGAATAAAGGTCTATACGCAGGAAAATCAAGGGCAGGGTGCTGCGAGAAATATGGCCTTAGAACTTGCGCAGGGTGATTATATAGCGTTTGTGGATTCTGATGACTGGCTGGAAGTTAGTGCACTTGAAGAATTGTATAAGTTTATAACTGAAAAAGGAGCAGAGGCGGTTGTTTTTGATTTTGTCGAATGCTCGGAACAGACGGGGAAAAAGAAGTTTGAGAATTTCGCCAGGAAAATAAAAAAGCATTATCATTACGATTTGTTGAAAAAAGGCTCTTTCAATTGGCGTGATTTGAAGAGGCACTGCCTTTTAAACCTCACGGATGCAGCCTGGCATAAGATATATTCACGGGAATTTTTAATAAAAAACGGGATAAGGTTCGGAATTGGACGTAATAACGAAGATGATATATTTTCGCAAAAAGTATTATTCTGTGCCGACAAAATATATTATCTCGGAAGATATCTGTATAATTATCGGGCAAGAATGAACTCATCTGTTGAGCGGTTTGGTTTAGAGCGTATAGAAATTTTTAAGGCTCTCCGACAAACTCATGAATTCCTAAATAATAGAGGACTTTTAGATGAACTTTCAAATGAATTTTTTGAGTATAAAATAAGAGAAATTGCTAATGCGTATAAATATATTCCTCAAGTACAGCAGGATATCTATATGCAGGAAGCTGAAAAGTATTTAACTGATACGGAGTATTTAAATTTAAAGCAAAAGATAAAAAATAATAATTCTTTATTAGAAAATATATTTTCGGTAAAGAACGTGAGACAAGATAACCGGATACATAAAGTAATTACATTATGCGGAAAACAATATTATTGCAATCTGTCTAAAATATATAATAATATTAAAGACAAAACCGAAAAAATAGTAAATATATCCACGTATGGAGAACATATAATATTTCAATTTCTGGTTTTTAAATTTAAAATAAAACCCGGTTTTTTGCCCCAAAAGTATAAAGAGTTTATTTCTTATAATACAAAACCAAAAACAATCTTAATAATAGAATTTAACCATTGTCATATGGAAACTATTCCGGGATATAGCAGATATTTAGTACAATTGGGGTATAATGTCTGTGTCTTAACCAGATTTTATACCGGAGGTGTATTCTCTTTAATAAAAGATAAATCAATAAAAGTTTTTGAATGTAATCCCGTAACATTCGATAAGATTTATGAAGATGCTGATTTTTCAAAATTTGAAAGAATAATATATAATTCACGCGGTATTTATTTTAGAAAAAATGATGTAAATAATACCAACTACAATGATATATTTGAATACTTTAGTAAAATAAAACAGGGCAAAAAGAAAAATATTTATGTACAGCATCATATAGAAAAAATGAACCGGAATTCGCAGGATAAATATATAATTCTTGCTAATCCTAAAAAAGAGGCGTTTTTAGAACCATTAGTCGTAAATCCTCATTATTTCGGAAAGATAACACAAATGCCGCGAAATAAGATAGTGTCTTTTATATCAATAGGAGAACTTTCTTCCGAACGCAGAAATGTTAAACTTCTGACTGATGCAGTAGAAAATTTAGTCAAACTAGGCTATACATACTTTAAGATTAATATCGTAGGAGGCGGTAATTTAGAAAACTTGGCACCTTCTATTAAAAAATATTTTAATATTTTAGGCCGTTTAAATTACAAAGACATGTTCAATTATCTTGAAAAATCTGATTATATATTACCTCTTTTAGATCCGGATTTGAAAGCTCATAACCGTTATTTATCAAGCGGTACAAGCGGGACATTCCAATTAGTATACGGATTTTTAAAACCCTGTATAATACATAGAAAATTTGCAGATGTTTATAACTTTAATAGTCAAAATAGTATTATCTATGAAAAAAATGAAGAGTTTTTCCAAGCTATGATAAATGCTATAGATTTAAGACAAGAGCAGTATGGACAATTACAAAGCAATTTACTGGAATGCGTAAGAAATATAGAAGATAAATCTCTGCAAAATTTAAAATATATGTTAGGAGAAAATTAAATGAATAATCCATTTCAGGTTAAGGTTTTATATTGCAATATTAATAATTTTGGTGATCAGTTGAATAAATTAATATTTAAAAAATATCTGCATAAACTAGTCCGTCCCGTAAATTCGTTAAAAAAAGCACAAATCTTGGGCATTGGTTCAATTTTTGAATGGGTAATGGCAGAAAAAAATGAGGAAGATTATATAGATAAAGAAATAAAGGTTTTTTCTTCAGGATTTCATTATCCAGTAGGAAAACACTACTGGCGGCCAGATTTAATTACACCGGATAAACCCAAACGAAAAATAAATTTGTATGCAGTGAGAGGTAAAATAAGTTTAGCCAGATGCGCAAATTTGTGTGATACTTCTAATGTTGTTATAGGAGATGGAGGTTTGCTCTGTTCAGAATTACTAAATCCTGCAAAAATCAAGAAAAAATACAGCCTTGGAATTGTTTCTCATAAATCTGAAAGTAATAATCCTATATTTCAGCAAATTCATGACAAAGTTCCGGAAAGTGTAATTATTGATATCTCTCAAAAGCCAATCGATTTTTTGAAACAAATTGTACAATGCCGGTGTTTAATTTCGACAGCAATGCATCCGCTTATAGCGTGTGATAGTTTTGGTATTCCAAACTTGTGGATTACAATTAATGATAAAAACCCGGAAATTCCTTATTATAAGTTTTTCGACTATTATTCAGTTTATGATATGGAAATAAAACCTTTTTTAATTTCTAACAGAGTTAATTTTTCAGAAATAATTGATATTGTAAATAGCAATTATTGTATTTCGTTTACTAGAGTAGAAGAAATCAAATCCGGGCTAAAAAATGCTATTTTAAGATTAAAGCGGGATATAAATTCTGAAATTTTAACGAACTGTAGATTTTAACAAAAATTAGGTCTTTATGGTGCAAAAATTTGTATTATATATAGCTAAACAAGTGGTTAGGAAAGATTTTAACGAGTTTAAATCAAGTCTGGCAAAACTCCTCTCCCAACGGGAGAGGAGCAGCCATGTTTGAGGCTGTGCCGAAAACTACGGATGCGGTGAGGGGGCGATTCTGTAAGGAAAAGTAAAATTTAACCCGTAATGTAGGAAATAAGTTAATGTCAGGCAATGCCTGACCTACTATTGAAAGCTTGGCTAATACTCAGCTGGCGTTTCGTATTGAAATTCGATCCTCTCCCGCAGGGCATTAGTGTCCAAGAAAAATTGCAAAGAGAAACCCTTATATAAATATATCTCACAATTTGCCAGAAATAATATAATGTAAAGACATAAAAAAGACCCCTCACCCGAATTTCAAAGTTTCGCTAAAGCTCAACTTGAAATTCTTCCCTCTATCTTGGATTTGCTCCACGCTCACAGAGCTTCACCTTTAAGCCTCACGGCTTAGTCGGTTCAGTCTGTTCGCTATCCGGACTACCGTCCGTCCGCAAATC
>CALVEE010000221.1 GCA_944326495.1 Candidatus Gastranaerophilales bacterium
GCCCCAAAACCAATTCTTCATTTTCAGGCCTCATTTCAAGATAATCTTCTAAAGCACTTACCTGACCGTCAAAATAAAAACAAGGGATTTTGTTTTTTGAAAGCATATCAAGAACATTATCAAAAACTCTTAAAAGCCTAAGCCTAAAGATTTCAAATTCTCTATACCACTCTCTGTCCCAATGCGTATGCAAATATGCAATAACCTGTTTTCTCATAGGTTCATAATACATCAAAAGGATTTCTTCGGCAATATTACACCAGACAGATGATTTTTTATTAACTTTTTCAAGAGAAGCCGAATTTATACCGTTTCATATATTGACTTTTAAAAAAAATATATTAAAAACAATACATAAGCAAAATATAGGAGACTCCGCTATGGGAATGGCAGCATCACAGGCAAGATATCTCGCACTAACGGCCAGAAAAACAAACTGCGAATGGGAAGGCCAGCAGATTAATCAGGCAAGAACAGCTCTTGCTAACCAGAGTGCAAATCTGTTTAACAGACTGCTTGATTTAGAAGTGCCGAATGCTCCTAAAACAACGGATTATACAGAGCTCCAGTATTCATATTCTGATGGCGAGAATGAGTCGGTTTTAGACAGCTGGCAGCAATTATCAAGCGCTGACCCGAACTATAATTACATCGTAAACCACTATTATTATGCCGATGTCTACACCGGTTCACAAAAATATCTTGAGAACCCGCAGGTTCAGACAAAAGGCGAATTGCAGGAAGAAGATTTAACCCCGCAGGTTCAAGATGTTCAGATTAATTATGCAGACGGAACCGGTATTATTACTCTTCAAGATGGTACAACAATAAATGTTACAGGCATAAAAAATGTTCAGATGGATACAAAACTCGAGAATTCATTAAGAGATTTTGAGACAGCCGTCGGCCTGGCACAGGATGACGGGATTTTAAACACTGATGATGTATACGGATATCAGGACGCTAACGGAACCTGGCACTTTTTCCTGGAAGAAGATTTGGAAAATGCACAGCCTGTTGATTATTCAACTACATACTCGCCTGCCTTTGTAGGGAATTCAAAACTAACAGAACTTGACCAGCTTACCGACGATCAGGCTGCAGAACTTGCTCAAATACTTAGAGATTGCTCTGATACATCAATTGCGGATTATCTAAGCTTTGATAATGACGGTAATCTCGTATATAACGGAGAAGGTATTTATACCTTTGATTTGCAGGGAAAAACTTACTTTACAACAGAAAAAGATTTATACAACAGCATGCAGACCCAGTATAATTACGAAAAACCGATAGATGTACAGGAAAAACTTGCATATTATAATGCTTCATATATACAGACAAAAATAGAAGAAACAAACCATGCGCTTCTTGAAACAGACGGCAACGGAAGATTTACTTCTGTAAAATTTGATGATGACAGTGTAGTTTATTCACTTAATGTCGAAACTGTTACGGATGAGGCCGCTTATCAAGACGCAATGAATGAATACATGTACAAAAAAGAACAGTATGAAAAAACCATTGCAGATATTAATGCACAGACTTCCATTATTCAGCAGGAGGACAGAACTTTAGAATTACGCCTCAAACAGCTTGATACCGAACAGAATGCTCTCGCGACAGAAATGGATGCGGTTAAGAAAGTTATTAAAGATAATGTTGAGTCTACATTCAAGACATTCAGCGATTAGTGCGATAAATTTATTTTGATTTACCTTTTTTGTGTTATACTAAACTTATTAAGGGAAGAAGGTAAAAAAGATGAGTTTAGATGTTTATTTAGGTATCGATGTCGGTTCTGTTACAACTAAGCTGGCACTCGTTGATGAAAAAGGCAAATATATAGATTCTTACATGCTTAAAACTGCAGGAAAACCCGTAGATGCAGTTCAGGATGGTTTGAAACATATAATTTCCCAGGCATTGTGCGAATATAATGTCCAGGGAGTAGGTACAACAGGTTCCGGAAGAAACCTTGCAGGCGCGCTTGTAGGTGCTGATGTTATAAAAAACGAGATTACAGCTCACGCGGTCGCTGCCAGTACAAATATTCCGGGAGTTCAAACAATTCTCGAAATCGGCGGTCAGGATAGTAAGATTATTATCCTGCGCGACGGTATTGTTACAGACTTTGCAATGAACACGGTTTGTGCAGCTGGTACCGGAAGCTTCTTAGACCATCAGGCGCAAAGATTAAATGTACCGATTGAAAAATTTGGTGAAACAGCCCTTAAATCCGAAAACCCAGCACGTATAGCAGGAAGATGCGGTGTTTTTGCAGAAAGTGATTTAATCCACAAGCAGCAGCTCGGCTATCCGGTAGAAGATTTATTGTACGGACTCTGTCAGGCACTTGTCAGAAACTACCTTTCTAATCTGGCGCTCGGAAAAGAACTCCTTCCGGTTGTTTCTTTCCAGGGAGGTGTTGCTACTAATACCGGCATGGTCAAAGCGTTTGAAGAAGCGCTTAATACAAAAATTGTTGTTCCTGATAACCATCAGACAATGGGTGCAATAGGAGCAGCGCTTTTAGCAATGGAAAATCATCAATACACGGAAACTCCAACCAAATTTAAGGGCTGGGAAGTCGGGAATATGAATTTCCAATCAGTGACATGTCAGTGCACAGGATGCTCTAATAACTGCGAAGTTATTACAATCCTTGAAGGCGCTGAACCGGTCGGGCACGTTGAAAAAATAGGCGATATAAAAGGTAACATAATCGCACGCTGGGGCGGTACCTGCGGAAGATGGGACATCAACTAGTGCTACGCACGTAGGTACATTGTCGGGTGACATTAGTTAATATTACCAGACAATATTAAAACGACAAGTCACCCTCTATCGTGAAACTACTGGTTGGACGCCTTCTTTACTAAAAAGAAAAACTAATCAAAAAGAAAAGAACACATTGTCAGCGAGTAATAATAAATCCAGTTGGGCGTGTTTCCCTCGCCCCTTGCGTGAGAGGGAAGAATTTCTTAGTGAACGTTAGTGAACTTAGAAATTCGGGTGAGGGGTCACTCAAAAAACAACACATAATACGAGAATAATACTATGACACTAAAACTAAACAATTTTGAAATCGGCGGAGATAAATTAACAATTTTAGCAGGGCCTTGCGCGATTGAATCAATGGATGTCTTAAGAAAGACCGCAGAAGGGCTTAAAAAGGTATGCGAAAAATTAGGAATTAATTATGTCTTTAAATCCTCTTTTGATAAAGCAAACCGTTCTTCTATAAATTCATACCGCGGTTTAGGTATGGAAAAAGGGCTTGAAATGCTAAGCCGGATAAAAAAAGAGTTTGATTTGCCTATAGTTACGGATATTCACTTGCCTGAGCAGGCTCAAGCCGCGGCAGAAACAGTTGATATAATCCAAATACCTGCCTTTTTATGCAGACAAACGGATTTGCTTGTGGCAGCTGCTAAGACCGGAAAAATTGTTAATATAAAGAAAGGACAGTTCTTAGCTCCGCAGCAAATGAAATCGCTGGTAAAAAAGGTAGAAGAGAGCGGAAACAAAAATATTATGGTAACGGATAGAGGCGTTACGTTCGGATATAACAACCTTGTAGTAGATTTTAGAGCCATTCCTATAATGAAGGAATTCGGCTATCCTGTTGTATTTGATGCTACCCATAGCGTCCAGATGCCCGGCTCTAACGGCGACTCAACCGGAGGAGACAGAAGATTTGTTCCGACACTTGCGAATGCTGCAATGGCAGCAGGTGCGGATGTTTTATTCTTTGAAATCCATCCGGAGCCTGATTGTGCACTCTGTGACGGAGCTAATATGCTTCCGCTCAAAGATGCTGAAAAAGTATTTAAGAAATGTCTTGAAATATTTGATATTGTGAGGAAATAATGCTTAAAACAGTTAAAGCTCCGCTAAGACCCTTAAAAGGTGAGATTGTTATTCCTTCTGACAAATCAATTTCGCATAGAGCTGTTATGTTTTCTTCTCTAGCAGAAGGAGAGTGTATTGTTAGAAACTTCTCAAGCGGTGCGGATTGCCATTCAACTTTAAATCTTTTTAAAGCACTTGGCGTTGAAATAGATTTTATAGACTCTAAAACTCTTAAAATAAAAGGCTGCGGCGGGAAATTTACCCCTGCTAAATTTACCCCTGCTATTTATACCTACTCCTGCGGGAATTCAGGAACAACAATGAGATTAGTATCGGGAATTTTAGCCGGACAAAATTTCAATTCTGTTCTGACAGGAGATGAGAGTCTCTCTAAAAGACCGATGAGACGTATTATTGAGCCGCTAAGCTTAATGGGAGCGGATATTTCTTCTGTTGATGCTCATGCGCCTTTAACAATTAGAGGGAAAAATTTACACGGGATAACTTACTCTTCAAAACTTGCAAGCGCACAGGTTAAATCCTGTATTCTGCTTGCCGGTCTAAATGCTGAAGGTGAAACGACATTTGAAGAACCTTATGTTTCCAGAAACCACACGGAAAACCTTTTCAAATATTTAGGAGCAGACATAAGTATTAATAATAACGCTGTAACAGTAAGACCTTCTATTATGCAGGCAAAAGATATTGATATTGTAGGAGATATCTCTTCTGCGGCATTCTTTATCACGGCAGGATTAATTGTTAAGGGTTCTGATTTTGTAATCAAAAATGTCGGACTTAATGAAACAAGAGCCGGGATTATTGATGTTGTAAAACGTATGGGAGGGGATATTGAAATCCTTAATCCACGGATTGTTTCAGGAGAAACTGCCGGTGATATCAGGGTTAAATACACAGAAAGCCTGAAAGGATGCACAATTGAAGGCAGTGATATTCCAAGATTAATTGATGAGCTGCCTGTTATTGCGGTTTTAGCTTCGCAGGCTGATGGAGAAACTATTGTAAAAAATGCAGGAGACTTAAGAAATAAAGAGTCCGACAGGATTAAATGTCTTGTTCAAGAACTCTCCAAAATCGGGGTTAATATAGAAGAGCGGGAGGATGGTTTTATTGTGCACGGACAAGGGAGTAAATGGGGTAAATGGGGGAAATCTTTAGCACAAAATCAACCCCATTTACCCCGTTTACCCCTGGAAAGTTATCATGACCATAGATTAGCAATGAGTTTCTATATCGCAGGATTAGTATGCGAAAATGAAATCGCAATAAACGGTTTTGAGTGGACAAAGATATCTTTCCCTGAATTTGAAGAATTGTTCAGCAGCCTTATTTAAAACTTTCACCGTGAAAATCTGTGCCGCCGGTCTGGATTAGAGACGGATACTTATCTGCAATCCTTTTAACGTCTTTTGCAGAGCGGAATTTAACTATTTTTCTAAAGCGGGGATAAGGATAATAAACTTCTATTCCGTCAAGTCCATATTTCATCAGGTTTCTGACTAATCTATCCAGACTCAAAGCCCAATAGCATGCCGGATGCGCAAGGACTGCAATTCCTCCGGCTTCGTGTATAGCTTTAATAAGTTTAGGGACATTTCTCCGTGCAAAAAGTCTTATTATATCACCTTCTGTTTCAGCTTTACTTCTAGCTAAAAACGGGGATAAAGAGGGATGATTAACATCTATTCCATATGCCAGCAGATGAATAAATACATAACCGAACCAGCAATCAAATTCGGCACCTGTAATCAGAATATCATCCTGATACTTTTTATGACCTTCTACCGTATTATGGTCAGTTATGGCTATCAGTTTATAGCCTGATTTTTTGGCATTATCTATAATTTCTTTAAAATCAGCTTTACCATCTGAATAATTTGAATGTATATGTAAATCGACTCTGCCGGATTTATAATCTTCTTCTGTTAAATTTCTCATAATAATATCTTTATACTACAATTAAATATAAAAAAGAAGCGGAGAAAAATTAATGGCTAAAAAAAATAAAACTCCTTTAGGAATATTTACAGAAGCAATTGGTTTATATTTTTCAAATTTTGATAAATTTATGAAGTATATGACATTCCCTGTACTCGGGCAGATTGCCGGATTAGGACTCGTGTTTTTAATAACATTTTTTTATACGCAGAAAATCCCTGTATTAGTTCAAAAATACAGTATTTTTAATGATTTCAATATGCTCATTTTATTGTCCATAGTAATTACGCTCCCGGGACTTGCTATCTTTGTTAAAGCTTTCTGGGAATATCTTGTAGCTTACGGGGCAATAAATTCAATGTTGGATAATATGCTGAAAAGCGGCAGGGTTTATGACTTTTCAGCCCACACAGAGCTTATTAAAAGAAGAACACTGCAATTTGTAGGGCTGTGGTTTTTATTTGGAATTTTCTCTCTATTTGCAATATGTCCTTTGTTCTGGATAATTTGTGCAATATTTGCGGTTTATTTTGTACTTGTATTTCAGGTATTCACATACGAGCCGGAGCTTAGCCCTTTCGGGTGCGTAAAAAGAAGTCTTGGTTTAGTTAAAGGGCATTTTGCCTCAACTTTTATGCTTATGGCTCTTGCAGGCGCTTTAACATACATATTTATTCCGCAGCTGATTATTAAGCTCTGCTCGTTATGCGGAATTAACAGTTTCTTATCAAATCTTATTTTACCCCTTGTGAATGCCCTTCCGGAAATTAATCTGCAGATGTACGGTATTCCAATGATTTCTAAATCTGAAATTGCACTTTTTACAATTGAAACATTTTTAGCGCAAATCATAATCCAATACACACTTCCTCTGCGCTCTATTTTATGGAGTTTGTGGTACAAAGAACTCGGGGGTAAAGGGGAAAAAAAAGCAAAGCGTCCAAGCGAGAGATTAATGGAAGCTTCTAATAAAAAATACGGAAAAAAGAAGCTTGATAAAAATATTCTGAAACGCGCAATGGAAAAAGACGAGGAAGATTAGGGCAGCAAATTAGCCGGAGTTGCAGTCATTAATGTCAGGCACTGCCTGACCTACAGCTATAACCAATGTAACAAATTGCAATCATCTGATATCATTTATCTTAACCGTTTATAAACATAAAAACAAAAATCATCGCCAAAGCTTTGTTGGAATTTGTAATTATCCGCAATATACATAGCAATTCTTCCTGCGTAATCTTTACCGAACGCGGAATAATAGTAGTTTGAGGTATCATAGTTACTTATAACGATATATTCAGGCTTTATGATATCAAGTCTCTGCATAATAACATCTTCCCCGAATGTTTCAACATAGAGAGGAATTAAAGAATAAAATTTATTATCGGATTTTCTTCCTGTCATATAATTCACTAACAAGCATTCCGGATAAATTACAACTCTGTCTGAAGGTGCAGTCTTTGTTTCAATATATTTAATAAGCTGATTTACCGGCTCTCCGTAATTTCTCTCTGAATAGACAACTCCTTGAGAAGTTGAGATTTTTACATCTTTTTTAATAAGCGCATGAACATTTTTTATCCCGAGAATAAATGCACAGCATAAAGTTACAATACAAACAGGTTTTTTGTAGTTATTCGGTATTAATATAAAAATCGAAATCAAAGCAAACGGAATAAAAAATACTCCATAAGCCATTAATGTCAGAGCAAAAAAGACCTTCATGGAAATAAGCATGCCTGCTGTTATAAATATTCTTTCATCTATATCAAGTTTTAAAAATCTGTGTCCTAAAAGGATTAAAATCAAAGGAAAAGCATAGACTAGGATTTCAGGATTTACCATAAAATACAAATAAATTAATACCGGGATTATGAGCCAGTATGTTTTAAATCTATAAATAAAATAAACCGGAATAAATATTTTTGCGAAATTAAGTAAATATATAGGTATAATTTCCCACCTGAATACAAGCCCCATAACCGAATAAAACCACAGCAGGGTTTTAGAAGTTCCCATATGTAATATTATCTGGAAAGAAGCCAGAATATTATCTACTCCGACTTTTTGTATAAAAAGAGGAAAAATTGTTATTATAAACGGCAAAATAAATGCAATGAGATTTTTGCCCCAGTCTTTTTTACCGCTCAAATAAATTAATAACGGCAGAAGCAGAATAAACTCATATTTTGAACATACCGCAAGCGAGTAGAAAAAATATGTGAACGGATATTTTTTATCCAGAACAAAATAAATTGAAGCAAGGATAAATAAAAGCCCGTAGAGCATTCCGTATGAATAAGGGAAAATGAAATTAAAAACATTCGGTGATAATACAGAAGCTGATATAAGGAAAAGAACAATGCTCAAAGAAATACTTTTGTCTAAAAATTTCTCTGCAATTTTGAATGTAAAATTAACAATCCCAATAGTTGCAGCTAGTCCTGCAGCATATAAAACCCATAGTTTCGTACCAAAGATAGAGAATAAAACTACATTAATTATATAAGAAAGCGGGGCATAAATATTAAAAATATTTTTATACAAAACCTGTCCCTGAAGCATCTGCGCAGGGATATAAGCTTCCCGAAATGAGTCCACTATAACATTTCCAAACCGTCCGTAACCTAGGATAAATATCAAAAGCAGGATTATATTAAATCCCAAAACCTGCCAGTTATTTTTCAAAAAAGTTTTCCCCATAAAATTAATCTTAACAAAGCTTTACAAATAAAGCAATTTTTTTACAAAAAAATACTTTATATAAATGTGAAGTGAATGAAAGGTATTTAATAAGATGGCAGTAAGTCCTTATACAATGAATAACTTGTACACTCAAGGCATTTTGGATTACACACCGTATGATATTTATGGTATGCCAAACGTAAGTTCTTATGCTAATTTTGGCATTAATCCTTATATGCAGCAGGCAATGCAGGGTACAATGTATCAAAATCACGGAATGATGCCTGATACCTTTCATAGAAGCACCGGCATGAACGGATTTGGAATTCAGGGTATAGGAGCAGAGTCTAATGCCGGCATAAACGGCTTCGGCGGCGGTTTCGGCCAATTAGGGAATGATGTTGCTCAAGGAGTCGGAGAGACTGTCGGATTTTTTGAAAAATTACCGGCTCCAATGAAAGGAATTTTAGCACTGGGAATAGTTGGAGGCGCTTTAGCTCTCTGCCTTAAAAAAGGTAAAAAACCTGCATCTACAGAAAGTTTCTGGTCAAAGCTGGGAGATAAAATTATGTTCTGGAAAAAGAAATAATAGAATTTTACATAAATAACCTTATTAAAATACCTTATTAATTAACCAAATTTTCAACGCCGAAAGGCGTTTTTTTTATGCTAAAATTTCTACTGTATGAGAAAGTTTTTTATTATAGCCGCATTAATATTCAGCTTTTTACCGTATTCTGCAAGAGCAGAGGTTGTAAAAGCCGATTTAGATGAGCTTATAGATATCGGACTCGGGCAGAATTGCGAATTAAATATTAAACGGATGGAGCTTGAAGCTTACAAGAAAGATATAAAAATTGCCGGCCGGCTTAAAAATCCGCAAATACAATCTAATATTATGCTCGGTAATGTTGCTCTTGGAAACGCTTCGCAAGCCGGACTTTCTCTGCCGGTTGAAGTTCTAAAACGCGGAGTCAGAAAAAAGATTGCAGAAGAAGAATATTCTATTAAAGAAACTGAACTTAAGCAGGCCGAACATAATTACAAGCTCCAGATTATGCAGGCATATTTTGATGTTTTGTATGCAAAATCAGTTTATAAAATTCAGGAAGAACGGCTTAAACTATTCAAAGATTTAGTCCAAATTACAACAGACAGGCCTAAAGACGCAAATTATGAAATCGATAACCTTAAAGCCGATATTCAGTATGCCAGACAAAAAATTGAACTAAACAGGGCAAAAGCTATGATGCTTGCGGAGCAATTTGAACTCAATAAGATTTTGAATACCGGTTCAGATGAAATTATGTACGACACAAAAGACCCTTCGCTGTTCGGAAACTGGTCTTACTGGAATATAAAACTCCCTGAATACAAGGTTCTTGAAAACACAGCTCTTCAATACAGCTATATAATTAGAATTACTGATGAAAATATAGAAAAATCTGCACAGGAAGTTAAGCTGTCAAAACGTAACAGAGTACCGGATGTAAGTATAGCAGGGGGTTACGCCTGGCAGGCTCATTCTTCTGCACCTAATAATTATAGCGGCGCGTTTGTCGGATTTGGAATGGATGTTCCTATTTTATATAATTTCACTCCGGAAATACAAAAAGCTGAAATTTTTCTTGAAAGAACAAAAGCAGGTAAAAAGGCTTATGAAAACCAGCTAAAGTATGAGCTCAAAAAGGACTATAATACTTTTAAGTATTCTGCGGAGAATATGAATTATTCCCAGAAAATATTGGAAGAGTCAAAAAGAATAGTCGAACTATCAACAGAGGCTTATATTAAAGGCAAAAATTCATACACTGATTTGATTATTAATGAAACGGCTCATCAGGAGATTTTGAGCCAGTATTTGACCGCAATGTCCAGACATTTTTATTCTTATTTAGAAATTATGCAAGATGTAGGGCATGATATATTATTAATAGATGAGGAATTGTTATGATTAAACTTGTAGCAACTGATATTGACGGAACTTTACTAATCCCGGAGGGCAATTTTACTCAGGGGGTAAAAGATTGTGTTAGAAAACTTTGTGAAAAAGGTATAAAAGTAGTTCTTGTTACAGGAAGAATGCACGCAGCAGCAAGTCTTATAGCAAAAGACCTTAACCTTACAACTCCGGTAGTCTCATATCAGGGGGGATTGATTAAGGAGGGGGCGAGAACTCTCTATGAAAAATGTCTTACGGAAGCTCAGGCAAAACAGATTATTGAATGGGCTAAAGAAGAAAATATTCACCTGAACCTCTACAATGACGATATTTTATACTCCGAAAAAGACTGCTATGAAGTAGAAAGGTACTGCAATAATCTCCATACAAAATACACGAAAAAAAAATTTTGTGATGTTAATAAAACAAAGGTTAATAAACTTCTCGCAATAGATTATCAAAACCCTGACAGAATTAACAAATACGAGAAGGAGCTCCCTGAAATATTTCCTGACTTATACATAGTAAAATCAACTCCGTATTTTCTGGAATTTTCTAATAAAGAAGCTTCAAAATTCTGTGC
>CALVEE010000222.1 GCA_944326495.1 Candidatus Gastranaerophilales bacterium
AGATGGATCAGGTATGCATTTTTCTGAAAAAAAAGAATATTATAATGTTGCACCTCCTGTTGATAGGAATGCATATTATAGTGATGAACAATTAAAAAATGTTGGCGAAGAATATACTGCAGGGTTAACTGAACTTAAAAAGCTGGATTTTTTCCACTATACATTTAAGGAAGATAAGGAAAAGACTCCGCATGTTGGTGTAATTGCGCAGGATTTAGAGAAGGTATTTCCTGATGCGGTAACAAAAGGTGAGGACGGATATCTTAGAATCCGTTGGGAAGATATGTTCTATGCGGTTATTAATGCTGTAAAAGAGCTGGATAATAAGATTACGGAAATTGTTCAGAATATTACGGATATAAATTCAACAATAGAAAAACAAAATCAGACGATTTCAGAACAGGCAAAAATAACAGAAGAACAGAATACAAGGCTTGAAGAGTTGGAAGAGCTAAATGGTAAACAGACCAAAATGCTTGAGACTCAATCAAGGGACATTGACAATTTAATAAAACGTATTGAGAAGCTTGAAGGGAAGTAATAATGGTGGACTAAAATTGGTGGATAGACTAAAGTCTACTAGCTCCGATTAGCACCTACCCCAGTAGTAGTAGGTCAGGCAGTGCCTGACATTAACTTATTTCCTACATTACGGGTTAAATTTTACTTTTCCTTACAGAATCGGCCCCTCACCGCATCCGTAGTTTTCGGCTTTCGCCTCAAACACGGCTGCTCCTCTCCCGCAGGGAGAGGGGAGCAGCACGCTTTATATAAAGCCGGTAGGAATAGGAAATAAGCTCAAATACATATTTTAAATAATTTTTGGCCTCTCACGGGCTATCTCGGGGCGGAGCGAAGCTCCGCCCCTTTTTCTTATTTTATGAACTTATTTTAAGCAAACTCTCGACAATTAATATTTATCTGGTATCATAAAAAGTATACTAGCCCAATAATAGTTAAAGGAGAAAAAGATATGCAGGTTATACTTAAGAAAGAAGTGCAAAATATTGGTGAAGCCGGTGATTTAGTTAATGTAAAAGACGGCTACGCAAGAAATTTTCTTTTACCAAAAAATTTAGCTGAAGTTGCTACAGAAGGTGCTCTTAAAAACAGAGAACAAAATATGGCAAGAATTCAAGCTAAGCAGGAAAAATTACATCAAGAAGCTTTAGCTAAGGCTGAACAAATCGAAAAATTAGGTTCGATTGAACTTTCTGCTAAAGCCGGTGAAAGCGGTAAATTATTCGGTACTATTACTACAAAGAAACTTTGTGAAGAAATTAAAGAAAAAGCCGGTATCGAAATCGACAGAAAAACTGTTTCTTTGAATGCACCTATCAACAAAATCGGTGAATTCACTATGTTAATCAAATTGACTTCTAAAGTTAAATCAGAACTCAAAGTTGTTGTTACAGCATCTGAAGTTGTTAAAGAAACATTAGAAGAAACAGAAGAAGCTGAAGCGTAGTTTAAATTACAAGAAAAACGTGCCGGCTTTTTATAAAAAAAATCGGCACGTTTTTTGTTACAAGAGAGAACATTATGGCAAGAATATCCTTTAAATGTCTACCTTACGGGGATTTACCATATACTGACGACAAGTTGACCACAAAAATGATGGTTAAATTGTTTGAGAATGTGCCTTATCTTGCAATGCTTCCGCATGCTGATGAGCATGAGAACCTGTGTTATAGAACTTTAGAGAATATTCCGGGAGTTATTGTTAAAGGAAAGAAAACTGTTTTCAAAAAAGACACTGATGAGTTCAAGCAAGGGCTGCGGGAGCTGGATAGTGTTTTTAACCATCCTTATGTTGAAAATTTGGAGAAGTATAAAATCAATTCTTTCTTTTTACCCAAATATATTC
The DNA here is from genome assembly GCA_944326495.1 of Candidatus Gastranaerophilales bacterium. Taxonomy (GTDB): domain Bacteria; phylum Cyanobacteriota; class Vampirovibrionia; order Gastranaerophilales; family Gastranaerophilaceae; genus CAG-196. Next base: position 1,868 of record CALVEE010000222.1, read on the forward strand.
AAATCTTGAAACGTATAAAACCTGCAGAAACTGTGGTTAATCTCTTAGGGCCGTTTACTATAGCACAATTATTAACAAACAAAGATGACCAGCATATTTTGGCGGATAAATGTTATAGAAAGCTGGTTATTCAGGCGGTTAGTGTGAAAGCGATGTGGATTATTAACAAAATCAAAGAAGCTTCTCCTGATACGGTTCCAATAATTATTCTTGAAGAGCCTTTATTCTCGCACTATGGTGACATTAAGCGCGAAAATGAAGATGTGACCAGAGAAACTGTTATTAATTTGTTTACAAAGGTTATAAACAAAATAAAAGAGTACCATGGGCTTGTCGGAATTCAATGTTTTGAAAAATGCGACTGGCAGATTCCGCTTGAAGCCGGTGCGGATATAATTTCTTTTGATGCATATAATAACCCGAACAATTTGAATATTATTGCCGAAAAAATTAATAATTTTTTAATTGGCGGGGGGAGAATAAACTGGGCAATTGTTCCGGTTAAGACAGAGGCTCTGGTAAAATCTTTAAATATTGATAGTGTTTATAATCGTTTTATTAAAACAATAGATGGTTTGGTTTTATCCGGTGTAAGCGAGCGTCTTGCTTATAACCGCTCTACGGTATCTATTCAGGGGAATGTAGATAAGCTTCCAATAATCTTTGCAGAAAAAGCTTTAATCCTCTCAACCCAGCTTGCTAAAAGAATTCCGTTTAAGAGTTAGGTTCATCAGCCGCAAGCTGTTCAGAGATGGCGTTGGAGTCAATAAATATTGTGTTTCTTATAAAAGCGTGTGCCATTAATAATAAATACGGGTTCATTTCGTTTGTCGCAGACAGGTTAACTTTGGCTTCCGCTTTTTCAAATGTTTCCTTTTTTATAGGTGTAACTGCTTCCACGTCTATATTCGTATGAACGGCAAGAGTTGAGCTTTCTTCTTTTAGGCTTTTTTCTAACATCTTTTTGGGGAACTCATCCGAACACAGAATATAAATATCTACTGAATTAGAAGTAGTAAGAGTAAATACTCCTTTTACGTTGCCGAAATTTTTGGTTTGAATAAGCACGGTTAATTTTGAGTCATTCGAGTCATTTTCGCCGTCCGGAGGTTCAATTTCCAGGTCAAATCCTACCCCTTCATTCAACGGAAGCCAGGGAATATATAACATCATAAGACTTTTTATTGTTTGGTTAGGGTTTCCGGACTCGGCCATAGAGACACAGGAGTTTATAATACTTAGGGTTTCTCTTATCTGGTCTGATGTCATACCGCTTTTTGATGCGGAAGCCATTGCGATAATCAAATTAGCAGCTGCTTGTTTGCTGTTTTTAAGTATCAATTCTTGCAGAGCAGGTAAGTGTACCATTCCGGAGAAAAACAGCATTACGGCGTCTTTTTGTGCGGCAGCTATTTGAGTCTGCATGTTTTGAGTCGCTGTATTCAGAGGGATTTCGCTTGTATCATCAAAGAGCTGGGCTATTATTTTCTGATTTTTTAGAAGCTCTTGATTGATATCATTTAATAGTAATGTATTAGTATTAAGCGGCTTGGTCTTGTCTTGCACAGCTTGCAAAATCGCTCCCATTGTCTGCGGAAGCATTAAGAGATTTTTTATGTAGATAGATCTGTCCATAGCTGCAATTTGGTTCATCTGCAGCTGCTGCATAACATTAATTTGCGGCTGCAGGTTTGGTGCTGCCGGCGGTTTTGGCTGTGCAAGCGACTGATTAAAATTATTCCCGCCTAAGATTGTATTTTCTTGTTTGAGTTTTTTCAGGTATAATTCCGGATTTCTTAATCCTGCCAGAATTTTTCCAACGCTAAATCCATCCATAGTATTTATTATAACAATTATTATGTCTAAATCAAAGGGGAAGATAAATAGAAGAAAAGATTTTTTATATGTTCCCCTCTTTACAAATGCTCTTTTTTCGACTACCATTAGACAAAGGAGAGGTAACTAATGGCTTCAAAATATAAACGTGTGTTATTGAAAATCAGCGGGGAAGCACTTTTGGGCGACCAGCAGTTCGGTATAGGATACGAACCCGTTGAGATGATTGCAAATGAGATTAAATCAATAACTGATAAAGGTGTTGAAGTTGCTGTTGTAGTTGGTGGCGGAAATATTTTCCGCGGAATGAAAAACAGCGCGCGTCTCGGAATGGATCAGGCTTCCGGTGATTATGTAGGAATGCTTGCCACTGTTATGAATGCAGTTGTTCTGCAGTGTGCTTTAAAAAAGATTAATGTTGAATGCAGGGTGCAGACCGCAATAGATATGAACCAGATTGCAGAACCTTATGTGAGACACAGAGCGATACGCCATTTGGAAAAAGGCAGAGTTGTTATTTTTGCAGCCGGAACGGGGAACCCTTTCTTTACAACTGATACGGCTTCTGCCTTAAGAGCCTCTGAAATTGATGCGGAAGTCATGCTTATGGCGAAAAACGGGGTGGACGGGGTATACAGTGATGATCCTAAAACAAATCCTGATGCAAAAAAATTAGATAATATGTCTTATGATGATATTATTAAGAATGAATTAAAAATTATGGACACTTCTGCCTGTGCTTTATGCAAGCAAAACAAAATCCCGATTATTGTATTTGATTTTAAGGCAAAGGGAAGTCTTGAAAAAATTATGAACGGCGAAGCTGTTGGAACATACGTAAGTTAATATATATAAAGGAGAAAATTATGTCAGAAGCTCTTGATGAGATGTATTTATTGGGCGAAGAAAAGATGGAAAAAGCTATTTCGCAGATGAAGAGAGAATTCGCATCAGTCCGTACCGGCCGTGCTAATCCCGGAATTTTGGATAAGGTTATTGTAGAATACTACGGTGCTCCGACTCCGATCAGGCAAATGGCACAGGTTAGCGTAAGTGAAGGTACTACGCTTGTTATCACTCCTTTTGATAAAAGTATTATGAAAGAATTAGAAAAAGCTATCATTAAAGCTGAATTGGGTGTCACTCCAAATAATGACGGTGTGTGTGTAAGGTTAAATTTCCCGCCTCTTACTGAAGAAAGAAGAAAAGAAACTGCAAAAGAAGTTAAAAAATACGGTGAAGAGGCTAAAGTCGCTGTAAGGAATGCAAGACGGGATATGGTTGATCATCTAAAGAAAATTGAAAAAGATGAGAATATGCCTGAAGATGCTGTAAAGGATAATCAGGATAAAATTCAAAAACTTACTGATAAGTATGTAGGGATTATAGACGCTCAAGTGGCAGAAAAAGAAAAAGAGGTTTTAACGGTATAATGGCTTTAAGCAAGAGCATAACCCGCTTAATTACCGGGTTAGTAATTGGTTTTACCGGCTTTTTTGCAATTCTTTCCGGCGGTTTGTATTTAGCGGCACTGGTATTAGCAATTGTAATATTAGCTTCAAAAGAATATACTTTGATTTTAAGGCATAAGGGATTTTTGCCGAGTTTTCGGGTTATTATAGCCTCAAGTATTATATTTGCGGCGCTGGCGTATTTTAACAGGTTTGACCTGGTGGCTCTTGCGTTTACAATTTGTTCCATTATGGCATTTATGTCTGTACTATTCCGGGGAAGGCAGCCTTATATTGCGAATGTAGCAACAACAATCCTCGGTTTTGTATATTGCGGATGGTTTCCTCTTCACCTGCTGTTCTTAAGGGATTTAGGAAGCCAGCCTGTATATAACGGTTTGCTTAAAGAAAATGTTACAATGGAAGGGGCGGGCTATGCTTTGCTTCTGCTGTTTTGCGTAATCCTGACTGACAGTTTTTGTTATTATGCAGGCTGCAAGTTCGGGAAACACAAGCTCTCTAAGGTTATTAGCCCGAATAAAACAATAGAAGGCTCAATAGGCGGAACTTTAACCTGTTTAATCTTTTGTATGATATTCTGTCATATGTTAAATATACCCTGGTATCATTCAATTGTTTTAGGACTTTTGATTGCCGGTTTTGCCCAGATTGGAGATTTGTGCGAGTCTATGATTAAAAGAGATGCGGGGGTTAAGGATTCAAGCAATATCCTGCCGGGGCACGGAGGATTTCTAGACAGAACTGACAGCTATATTCTTACTATTCCTGTGGTACATTATTACTTGTATTTCTTTGTGGTAAATAATTTCATGGATTTGTTCAAAGGTTTATTCTAATGCTGGAGAGTATTTTCGGGGAGCAAAATGAGCTGGTAAAACAGGCGCTCACTCACCCTTCATATACAAAAGAGAATAATATTAATAATTTAGAAAGTTATGAAAGACTTGAGTTTTTTGGCGATTCTGTTTTAAAGCTTTATACATCTAAACTTCTTTATGAGACTTATCCGGAAGCGCCGGAGGGTGAATTGTCAAAAATTCGCTCAATTCTTGTATCAGACGCTATTCTTGCTCAAGTCGGGGAAAAAATCGGGATTGATAAATTGATAATTTTAGGGCCGGCAGAGGAAAAACAGGGCGGAAGAAAGCGTGAATCTAATATAGCGTGTGCTCTGGAAGCTGTTTTAGGGGCGTATTATTTGAGCGGGAGACGGGAAGAGATTGAAAATTTTATCCGCGGTTATATTATGATTTATGCAGAAGATGTAGATAAACATTTTGAAAAATATAATGCAAAAGACATCTTGCAGCAATATACGCAGGGAATAGACAAGACGCTTCCTGTATATCGCACTGTTGAAATAAAAGGGCCTGCACATAAACCTGAATTTGTGGTTGAAGTCGAGTGGAATAATCAAATAATAGCGCAGGCGTCCGGTAAATCAAAAAAAGAAGCCCAGCAGAACTGCGCATTGGAAGCCTGCAAAAAATTAGGCGTTATAGAATAAAGTTTTACTCCAAATGTATGATTACGAAAATTTTTTGATTGAATATAATAAAAATGTGTATTGGGAGAGGTTTTTTGAATGAACAGACGCTGGTATGATTCAAATGAACACACTGAAAAGGCTTTAGCATTACTTAAAGATATGGATGAAGAAAGACGCAGGGCTTTATCCAGAGATTTAACCAATGTTGTAAGACAGATTAAAGAATTACATGAAGAAGATGAAGAGCAGGAGGTTAGTATTGGAATTGACCGCGTTTTGGGTCTGTATAAGATTTCAAACTCAAGAAGATGGTATGATAAAGTAAGTATCCTCTCTTATGCTTTAAAGACAATGTCTACGCTTCCAAAAGAAGATTTCTATAATATTATGGAAGGATTATCTACAAGCTTATCTGCTTAAAGTTGATTTTGCGCCTTGTTTATTCTAATATTCAAGTGTGAGAATAAATAAGGGGGACAAATTATGTCAAGAA
>CALVEE010000223.1 GCA_944326495.1 Candidatus Gastranaerophilales bacterium
TCTACATACCCCTCTTCATCAGCATCAGGATGTGACGGGTCATAAACCGTTTTTACCCCGTTTTCCGCTTCATAAATCTCATCTACCTGAACCCCTCCTGTCAGCATACCTTCATTCAATGCAATATTCGCATTTATAAGCATATTGCCGGTTTTAGGGTCAAATTCGGCGTCAGGGCTGTTTGAAGCAAAATTTGAATACCCGCGGTTAAGAGTATCTTCATAAATTGTTCTAAAAGCTACGTCTTTTTTTACATAAACACCCTTTGCACCATCCGGCTGGCGGGTGGTATTAATATTTGCAATATTACTGGAGATTGTATCCATTTTAATTCTTTGAGCCGTCATACCGGAGCCGGCTATATCGAATATATTAAAACTCATAATTTACCTCCCCTATTGTCCCCTTATTGCTTCCGAAATATGCGTAAATTGTCTCTGTTCAAGATTTGATAAGACAAGGAACTTTGTACCCGTCTTAGATAAATCCATCATTTCGCGTTCAAGCTCTACATTGTTTCCGGTTGAATCAGTACCGTTATAAATATCTGTTACAACCTGCGGTTTAAACTGCTCATATGTATTTGACTGCAGATAAGCTTTCTCTTGCAGGGTTGGAGTTCTGTATGTATGGATTTCACCCGTAAAAACATCAACCATCGGCGGCTTGTATTCAATACTATTCTGCCCCTTGATATAGTCCTTCAAGTCCTCTTTTTCAATAATTTCCGCAAGCTGGCTTTCAAATGCGACTTCTCTTCTCTGAAACCCCGGAGTCATAACGTTTGCAATATTAGATGCAACCGCATGCTGCCTGTCCATAAGCCCGTCCATTCCCAGTTTGGTAATTTCTATTGTTCTGTTTGAAATCAAATCCATATCTTACACCAATCCTATTTTTATAACAAATTCCGTGTAATCACTGCCTGTATGTTCTAAAGTTAGCTGTCCGAGCTGTTCTTCAAGAGATTTTTTGCATATACTTAACCCCATACCGCTTCCGCCGGATTTTGTTGTAAACCCCTCGTCAAAAACTCTCTCAGGATTTGTAATCTCTCCGGCGTTATTTGACACTCTAATAACAGCGAAATCGCCCGAAGTCTCTGTCTGAATTTTTACATACTTACCATTTTTAAGAACATTTTCTTCTATACCAAATGCTTCAACCGCATTTTTGACTAAATTTATCAATACAGCCGTAAACTTGTTTTCGTCTGCGAGTATTGTTGCGTCGATTGAGTTTTCTACAATATACTCAATATTTTTGCATTCAAAATATACTTTTGTCAAATCCTGCGCATTATCAATAACCTCTTTCAAATTTAACGGCCTTAAATCATTCACATCACCGGATTTTAATCCTATCAGGCAGTTATTTGCCATCTTAACAGCACGCGTTAAACAGTTTAAGGCGTTTGTAATTGTATCCTCTTCAATTTCATTCTTTTTGCAATATCTGCGGATGACTTCTGTATACAAATCCAAAATCGAAAGCTGGTTTTTAATTTCATGCGCAACAGCTCTTGTATTCCCGTCATAACTCTTCACCGGCTCTGCCGTTTGTTCTTCTGCAAAACCTAACACTGCATCTTTAGAAGCCTCATCCATATTTTCAACAAGACGCCTTATTGAAGCGTTCAAAAGAATATTATCACGCCTATCCGGTCTGAATTGTTCCTGAAAATGCTTAATATCAAGTATAGAGTTTCTGTTAATAATATCCAGAGCTTCGCTTTGAAGCCTTGAATTACAGATAGAATAATACCTTACCATATCAGGACTCTCTGTATTATTATCCCAGAGAATAATTGATACAAACCTGTGAGTTAAAACACATAAGAATTCTGTATTTGCCCAGACTCTTTCCCTTAAATTATCACTTTCATCTGTATAATCGTATGCTTCAATTTCAGAGAACTCAAGCCTTTTGATAAGCCCCATTACTCCATCTCTGTTAGTTATCCTGTGCAGAACAACCCCAACCTCCGGCTTATCCAGAAGCGGCTCTAAGACAGCTCTAATAAGACATCTCAACGCTTGCTTTGATATATAGCGGTTCTCTTGAGAGTCTATCAGTTCTTTTAAATAATTTTGCTGTCTTACGATTTTTTTCATATAGCCCCGCACCGGAGAATTATCTTATGCAGAAATCCTCATTTTATTTGATAAAAAGCCGTTATTAATTGCATATAAAACAGCCTGTGTTCTGTCATTCACTTGAAGCTTCTGGAAAATATTGTTTACGTGCGTTTTAACCGTTGTTTCAGAAATAAACAATTTATTTGCAACGCCTTTGTATGTAATACCTTGAGTCAAAAGTTCCAGAACTTCTTTTTCTCTTTGTGTTAAATAATCAAGTAAATTCTCTTCCTCTTCGCCTGTTTCCTGTTTAGCGTTTTCTTCTCTGAATGTCTGCTGGAAGTATTCAAAGAAACGGGAAGAAAGCGCAAGCGGAAGATAGATTTTTCCGTTCAGAACTTCTTCTATTGCATAAATTAATTGAGCAGATGCCATAGTTTTCAGAACGTAACCCTTTGCACCAATCTTCATTGCCCTGAAGATTAAATCCGCATCATCGTATCCGGAAAGTGCTAAAACCTTAACATCCAAATCGAGTTTAGAGATTTCAAGAATACCCTGCAGACCGTCTTTTTCCGGCATATTCATGTCTAAAAGAACAATATCAGGCTGATATTTTTTAATCAAATTCAAACCAACCGTAATATTTGTTGCAATACCTACTACATCAAAAGTACCTTCAATGTTTAATAACTCCCTAATCCCGGCTAAGTGTTCATAATTGTCATCAATAAGCAATACTTTTGATTTCTTCTTAAACTCGCGTCTCATACTCTCTCTCCCTTATCTTTTATTAAAAATTCATATATTTGTATAATATCTACACTAATAATATTACCTTCTTATAGAGGAAATTTTCATCAATACAAGGGTTGATTTTCGTGCATTTAAGCTAGATTGAAAGATATAGACCAAAAGATTAACACAATGCTCAAAGTTAATATTTACAGGCATTCCGTTTTGTCAAGAATGATTTTTCAGCTCTAAATAACACGGATTAAATATCGATTGTTTAGGGTAGTTTAAACGGATGAAATCCCGAATACCTTCACACACTTTATTCTCCGGCCGGAAGCTTCTCCTATTGCAAGAATATTATTTGAATAAACTAAAATAACAATTCCTTCATAATCTTGCGGGGAAAAGATTTCCATCCCGTTTAAAACTTTGTTTTTCTCTTCTTCACCCAATTCATACTTCGGGTAATGTAATTTTTCTAAAGGATTAATCAATACTTTTTCAGCATCCTCTTTGGTCTCTAAATCCTCAAGCCGGATACAATCTTTTATCTCAAATTCTCCAGCCTTTACGCGTACCAATTTTGTCAAATGCCCGTAAACTCCAAGAGCTTCTCCTAAATCATTTGCAATCGAGCGGATATAAGTTCCCTTAGAACATTCTATATATAATTCCAGAACCCTGTTTTTAGAGTCATAATTCAAGATTTTCAGATTTTTTATTGTTACTTTTCTCGGCTTAATCTCAACTTCTTCACCTTTTCTTGCATACTCATAAAGTTTTTTTCCGTTCACTTTTATTGCGGAATATATAGGCGGAAACTGCTCAACTTCTCCGCGAAAACTCTGAAGAGCTTTCTCAATTTCTTCTATAGAAACCTCTTTGTCAGAAACTTTTACCATATCTCCTTCTATATCATAAGTTGTGGTAGATTTTCCTAACTGAACGGTTCCAATATAAGCCTTATCGTCCGCTAAATACTCAATAAGCCTTGTCGCTTTTCCAATACATACAGGTAAAACACCCTCTGCAAACGGATCAAGTGTTCCGGTATGGCCAATCTGCTTCATCTTGGTAACACGCCTCAATATTGCAACAACATCATGAGAAGTCTTGCCTTTAGGTTTATAAATATTCAAAAACCCGAACATAATCTATTTTATTTCGCCCTTAGAGATTTTATCAATAAGTTCAAGCACCCTTGAACCTTCTGCTAAACCGTCAGAATAAACAAATTTAATTTCCGGCGTAACCCTTAATCTTATGCGCTTGCCGATTTCATATCTTACTTTGCCGGTATTTTTTTCAATAATTTCTTTATCTTTTTCTATCTGCTCTTCTGTACCCAAAACACTATAGAAAACTTTAGCAAAGGAATTGTCATGAGCGACTTCCACATCAACAACAGAGACAACACCTTCAAGTCCCCTGACTTCTTTTCTCAAAATTTCAGAGATATCTCGCATTAACTCTTTTCTAACCCGTTCATTCCTTAAAGACATTGTTCCTTCTCCTTTTACATAAATTATAACATAAAAAGAAACCGGTTTTAAATTTAAAACCGGTTTCTTTCAATAAGAGCGAACGACTTATACTTACTATTCGCCGCTGCAGCCGAATGCGATAGTTACGTGTTCTTTCGGGTTAATAGCAGAAATTTTGTAGCCTTTAGCATCTACAAGGTAGCCGATTTCGTCGCCGGTTGCCTGAACAAGACCGACTGTACCGGATACGGCAGTTCTCGTTATATCTATAGGAGCTTTAATTGTATCTTTAACAACATCTCCTACACTTCTTGCTGATGCCATAAACTGACCTTGGAAGGCTTCGCCAAGCGCAATACCTGTACCTGATGCTACGTCTTCTAAAGCGTTACCCAAGTTAGACAGCATACCGCCTGTTGTACGGCCTACTATACCTAACATCTGGCCGCCCCAGGTTAGAGGAGCTGTTACAATTCTTGATACAATATTA
>CALVEE010000224.1 GCA_944326495.1 Candidatus Gastranaerophilales bacterium
TCGATATTAACTGCAGAAATTTCTTCTGCTTTTACAGTATCGATAAACAGTTTTTCAAACAATACATAGAGGATTTTAGCCTGATTATTGTATTTTTGTAAAAGGGCAAGGGTGTCATTAATAATAAGAAGCGCTTCTTCTGCGGCGGCTTCTGAAAGTTTTAAGCGTGCCATAAAATACCGTGCAAGTACTAAAATATTAAATATAGCGGAATTCTCGGATTTTGCGAGGATATCCCGGTAAATACTTTCGGCTTTTTTTGTGAGTCCTATATTTGCGTATGAATATGCAATCAAGAGGTCGCAGAACAATTCTAATTGAAGCTGATGCAAGTCTGCTGCCAGAAGTTTTGCCTGATAAATGTTTTGCGCAAAGGTTTTGAAATCATCATGATGAGTTGAAAATTCCTGTAAGATGAGATAAATAACCTTTGAAAACGGTGTTGCGTTTTCTGCATTGGATGGTGCAAATTCTTTGCCTGCAAGGAATTCGCTTACTGCCAAAATGCAATCCTTATCCTCAAAAACTCGTCCTAAGGAAGCTTCTACAGCTGAAATATACTCATCTAAATCCTCATCCATAAGAAACAGCTTTGCAAATCCTGCTATACGGAAGGTTTCAGAAATGTGTTCTATAAAAAATTCAAGAGAGAAACTTGCTGGCTTAATTTTCTCAAGTATTTCAGGCCTTAGCACTCCGGCTAAATCCTTAGCAATTTCTACACACTGGGCAAAGTCGCCAATATTAAACAAAATCTCAATATTTATAAGAGAAAGCAAAAGGAATTTTGTATTAACAGCCCCGTCGACAAGCAGGGTCGGATGTTCCATCCGGCAGAGAATATTATGCAGCAAAGAAAGTGCATCTGTATAATTAGAAGAAATCAGAGCGCCTTGAAGCATAAGATTGGATAATTTTACTATTTTATCGTTATCTTCCTCACTAATAGCGTCCATTAAGAGAACTTTTTCTATTGAATATATTTTCTCCGGAGAGTAGCTGTAAAGCGTCATAAGAATATTCTGGAAAACTTCCTTCTTGTTGTTATCTATATCCTCTTGAGAAATATTGTTTTGAATATGTTCAATAAGCGACAGGAACCCAAGACAATTTTGCAAATAGGCATCAAAATCCCCTGTATTCATTGCAAGCTGCGAATTTTTCCAGAGCAGCAGATATTCTTCTCTGAACATTCCCAGTTTGCCCATAATAAGCAGTACAGCAGTATCGTCAAGCTCTTTTCCGAGTTTTGCAAGGATATTTTTGCATAAAAACTCCTCTACCTGCTTTTTTAATGATGATTCAAGGACAGGTTTTATAATATTGTAATTATTAATATGAACAGTGTCTTTGTTTAAATACGCAAACCCTGCTGCTTCAAGCAGTTTAGCATTTTTATCAACATCTTTAACACCAAGTGCCGAGAGAGATTTGCAGTCAATACGCGGCCCTAAATATACTGAATATGCAAGTATCATAGAGGCGTCAGAGTTTTTCCCGAAGAATTTCAGCCTTGCCTTAAGTAATCCGGCTAAATCGCCGGGAAGGATTACAGAAGCGTTGTTTCTTATTATAAGCTTGTTTTCAAACTTAACAAGAATTCCTTTTTCGGTAAGATATCTTATTGCATTAGTATAGTATAATAGCGAACCGTCAAAGTTTTCTTTGATTTTTTCAAAATAAAAAGAGTTAATAAAATCGGACGCTTCTTCTTTGATAGTCGATAAAATATTTTCTATTGATGTCTTTTGAATGGTGTACTCTGTATAAACATCTGTTCTTAAAAGACCTTTTATTCTGGAATGCAAAGAGGTTTCGCTGTCAGTTATAAAGACAAAATTAACGTTAATATTTTTAAACTTATCAAAATAAAGCTCAAGAGTCTGAATTGATGTATCGTCCATGAATTCAAACCCTTCAATTATAATAACGCAGTTTTTAAGTGAAGCAAGAAAGTTTCCGAAATCTTCCATATAAGCAAATCTGGCATCTTCCGGAGTTCCTGCCTTGCGCGGTTTTGCAAACAGTAATGCTTTAAGCGCCTGAAAAGCTTTTATATCAAATTCCGGAGGAATAAAAGCTCTCGAAACCGGCAGACCGTAATACTCTCTGAACAGTTCCTGAAAAAATCCCCACGGTTTGTAGCTCAACTCTTCCGTGCATACTGTATGTATAATTTTTAACCCTTTTGACTCATAGTACTTACAGAGTTCTGATGTTGTAATCTCAAGATTATCTGTGCTTCTTAAAGCAATAATTTTGTTCTCTTCAAGCTGATTTAGAAGATTTAATCCCGCTGCTTTTTTGAATTTGCATTTTGCATTTATATCAAAAACTTTGAAGCTGTACATATCATCCGTTTCTTTAAATTTCTGCTTCGGAAGCTCTTTAAGATTGACTTTAACCGGTTCTTCATTATTCTTAGCAGATGGCGGAAGTATGTAATTATCAAGAATTATTTCATAGAACATTACACTCTTTCCCTGCTCTTCTACTGAATATAAAGAATCCGTTTTATAATCTTTAGAAATGCAGTCACAGACATACTGGTCGAGAATTATCTGCATACCTCTTAAATATGTTTTTTCCTCTTTTTTTACGTTTAACAGTTTAACGTTATTTTCAATGTTATTTTCCTTAAGCAGATTTTCAGCGCTCTTTTTAGTTATTGTAATATTCAGCCTCAATGGAGTAGCGAGCTCGTCAATAACTTTTAAATTCAAATCCGAAAAAGCATTAGCAATTTTTATTGCAAGCCTTACCGCTTTGTTTACAGAAGTTGGCAGTGATAACTCTTTATTAAAGTTAACGACAAAAATATCATTATAGATAATAACTTTGCCTTCAATAGCTTTTAACTGTGCGGTTAACAAGTTTTTTAAACGGAAATAAAACTTTGCAAAAAGCTCTTGAGAGCCCAAAACGCGTCTTATATTTTTAAGTGCCGAAAATTTGATGCTCATAGAAGCAAACTCATCTGTCTCGCATTCCTGATAAGCAATGCTGGAAGCAGTCGGGAACCCGCATTTGCATTTTTCTTGAGCCGTAGAGACAGTTTTACCGCATTTTGAGCATTTAGTCAAAATAATATATCCGCAGTTTTCACAAACCGGATTCTGGTTTAAACTATGGCAATTAGGGCACTCAAGCGCTAATACCTTATGACAGTGCGGACATACAGTCGAATTATCTGCTATAGCTCTATGACACTTCGGACATTCCATACTATAGATTATAGTCTAAAATAAGAGTTTATGCTATATAAAGCAAAATAAGCTATTTTTATTAAGTTTTGTAACAAAATATCCTGATTTTCTAAAGTTTTAGCAAAAAATGCCGTTAATAAAACTGTAAGATAAGTAATCTCTAATGAAACACAATACCTAGTGCTACGCACGTAGGAGACTGGTCGGCAGGCATTTTGTCAAGCCTACCGGTAAGGAAGTAAACTTCCCAGCCTGCCTCGAATGTAACACAATACCTATTGTGTTACATTAGGTTTTTTGTTTTGCGGTTAAAAGGGTTGTTTTTACTTTTATTTCCCCCTTTTATTTCCCCCTTTTATTTCTCCCTCCTTTTCTTTCTCTTTTTTTGCGATAGAAAAGAGAAAGAAAAGGAGCAAAAGAAAGAGAAAACACGCGGTTGTTTTCTATGCCCTGACGGGCATTGGGCTCATTTGGCGTTTAACCTCCAAGGCTAGGCCGGTAAACCGGCTCTTTTACGCTCACTATCGATGCTTACGCATCACGTTCGCGGCGTGCGCCTTGTTATTTATTGCGTCCAGCCAACAACCTCCGCGCATTCCCTCTCCACGGGGGAGGGTTAGGGTGGGGG
>CALVEE010000225.1 GCA_944326495.1 Candidatus Gastranaerophilales bacterium
AGATTTGCAGGCTTATCTAACATTCCTGGAAGAAGCTGAAAAACGCGACCATAGAAAGCTAGGCACCCAGCTTGATTTGTTCTCCGTACGGGAAGAAATCGGCGCAGGGCTTGTACTCTGGCATCCAAACCTTGCAATAGTAAGAGAAGAAATCGAAAACTACTGGAGAACAGAGCATAGAAAACGCGGTTACGTAATTGTAAACACCCCGCAGATTGCAAAATCCAAGCTCTGGGAAATTTCAGGACAGATGGATCACTATAAAGAAAATATGTTCTTTATCCAGAAAGACGAAGATTCTGATGAACAATATGTAGTAAAACCGATGAACTGCCCGTTCCATATTTTAATATATCAGGCAAACAGGCATTCTTACCGTTCACTGCCTTTAAGAATGGCAGAACTTGGTACTGTTTACAGAAAAGAAAAATCAGGAGCACTATCCGGCTTAACCCGTGTTCAAGGGTTTACGCAGGATGATGCTCATATTTTCTGTACGCCGGAACAATTGGTAGATGAAATTAATGAAATTATTGATTTTGTAGCTGATACAATGAAAATCTTTAAGATGGATTTTGAAGTCGAACTTTCAACCCGTCCGGAGAGCTTTGTGGGTGAAATCGAAAACTGGGACAGAGCAGAAGCCGGCTTAAAAGAAGCTATGGAAAGACGCGGCATGAAATACGAAATCAATGAAGGCGACGGTGCTTTTTACGGTCCGAAAATCGACTTCAAAGTTAAAGACGCTCTTGGAAGAACCTGGCAGTGTGCAACAATCCAGCTTGACTTTAACCTTCCGGCAAGATTTGATATCAAATATCAGGATAAAGACGGCAGCATGAAAACACCTGTAATGCTTCACCGCGTAATCTTCGGTTCAATGGAAAGATTTCACGGGATTTTGATAGAGCATTATGCAGGCGCATTCCCAACCTGGCTTGCGCCGACACAGGTTGCAATCGTTCCTATAAGTAACGAAAAACATGTGGATTTTGCAGAAGAAGTCTACAAGAAAATGCGCTCTGCCGGTATAAGAGTTAAGCTCGACGACAGGTCTGAATCAATGAACTACAAAATAAGAGAATCACTGCAGGATAAAAAGATACCTTATGTCTGTGTAGTCGGTGATAAAGAAATCGAGTCAAACTCTGTTGCTGTAAGAAAACGCGGAGTCGGCCAAGTAGGAACAATTTCTGTTGATGAATTCATTTTACAAATAGAAAAAGAAATCAAAGACAGAGTATAAATGGTAAAATTTTATAGAGGCAGTGGTGCCGGCTATTTAGCCGGCACCACTGCTGTTTATTTCCTATTGTTTGTTTTGCGAAGCAAGTGTGGAGCTTGCTCCACAAAATCAGCTTATTTTTTTTTATTCAAAAATAAAAACCTGTGGACTAATAATTTATATCAAATCGGGGAATGTTATTATTCTAAAATTAAGCTAATCTTTATTATGCAAAAAATTCTGTTGTTTATATTACTTCTGGCAATCCCGGTTTTTGCTTATGAGGTTTATGCTCCGGGAGATTATAATTATCAAAAAAGCGGCGATAAGCTGCTTTTTGTCGTTGATTATTCAAACAGTATGGGAGAATATTTAGAGCACAAAACCAAGGCTAATTTAGTAAGGGAATTAATGACCCGAATTTTACCGGAAATTTCGCCTGATACTAAAATCGGAATGAGAGTTTACGGTCATACGTGTAATTTACTTGCATATAATGCCTGCAGGAGCTCGGAATTAATTGTACCTTTGGGTTTTGCTAATTCTAATTCAATACTTTCCGGTATGTCCCGCCTTCGTCCGCGCGGTATGACACCTATTACCTATTCGCTTAAGCAGGCTGTTAATAAGGATTTGGACGGATTTGACGGAATTAAGCATATTATTCTGCTGACAGACGGCGGAGAAAATTGCGACGAGAGTCCCTGTGATTATTCTATAGAACTTGTTAAAACAAGGCGGGATATAAAAATTGATGTCATAGCTTTTAATGTACACGATAAAGACGACCTTGCCCAGCTTCAATGTACGGCAGATGTAACAGGGGGAAGATTTGTTGAAGCTGATACTAAAGCGCAGTTATTTCGTTCAATGGAAGAGATGGTTTTGCCGCACAAAAATGTTGAAGCAAAAATCTACACAGGAGGATAAAGTGAATATAGGTTTTCTATATTGCCATCAGCAGTTCCCTGATGACTTTTGTCGCAACTGCTGTTGAGACTCCGCTTGAGTCATAATCCGGGGCTAATTCTACAACATCAGCACCGATTATATTAAACCCGGATAAATACTTAAACCAATCAACAAGCTGGTTAAAACTCAATCCGCCTGCCTCCGGAGTTCCGGTTCCAGGCATAATAGATGTATCAAGTACATCCAAATCAACCGTTACAAAAATATTTTTGTTCTTAAAAATATCCAACTCTTCCGGCTTATGGATTAATGTATTATACTTTTTCATTAGCTCAAATTCTTCTTTCATGCCAGAGCGGATACCGATTTGTTTAATGTTTTCAAACCCTATAATATTCCCGCAGTGTCTTATTACAGCAGAATGCGAGAGAGCTTCACCAAGATATTCTTCTCTCAAATCTGTATGAGCATCGAAGTGAACAATAGCTAAATTGTCATAAAATTTAGAAACAGCTTTAATTTCCGGAAGCGTTACAAGATGCTCGCCTCCGATACCGAAAACTTTTTTCCCATCTTTATAGATTTCTTCTACATTTTTTTGGATTAAATCCAGAGATTTAACTGTATTACCGAGCGGAAACTCCAAATCTCCCGCATCATGGAAATTACAATCATCAAGGTGCTTATCAAAATATGGTGAATATTCTTCCAAGCCCCAGCTTGCAAGTCTAATCTGCTCCGGAGCAAATCTGGAGCCGGAGCGGTATGAAACAGTACCGTCAAACGGAAGCCCGAGCATAACAATTTTTGAGCTTTCGTAATCCTTATTCTCTCCCATCCAATTCCTGTCTAAAAACGGCCCTGTTAACATATTTTTCTCCTTTTATAAAACAAAGAGATGGAGTTTTTTACTTTATTCTCCATCTCTTTTTAATTAAAGTTATACTCTTGCTAATTTAGCTTCGCTTTCGAGTTGTAATGTTACGGTTGTAATATCACAGACTGAAGACGGCCCGAAGTACTGAATTGCGCCCGGGAATAAATATCTGTCATTCAAAGCCCAGTCTTCTCTGTTTTTCTCAAGTTTCTTGAACACAGGGCCGTCAAGCTCAACAAGAGCTTTCTTGATAACAGGTTTCATTTCGCCGTGGCGTTTTTCCATATTCATCATCATTGTCAATGGAACACCGCCTGCAATCCAATCATTAGCAGGTTCCGTAAGATTTCTTACTGATGAAAGATATCCGGTCAAACCGAAGTTAATCAATGCAAAAGCATTGTAGCCTAAAGAGTAGCAGTAATCAGCATCAAAGTTTGACGGGAATGCACAGCGTCCTTCGTATCCGAAGAAGTGAGCCTGTGCGTTAAACTTGCCTATATAGCTTCCTTCTAATTTCATTTCTTCAAGTTTTTGAGAAATCATTTCGATTAAAAGCTTTTCAGTCTCAATCTTAGATACCTGAACATTGCCGTGCGGGTCTCTATCTGCTAATAATTGACCTTTGATAAGCGCAGGAAGCGAATTGTAAACCTTAGCATTGTCATCAGAAAGTCTGTTTTCTACAATAGCAAATTTTTCTCTGATAGTAGATGCGTTTACAAAATCAGTATCGTTTTCAAGTTCTGCCATAATATCATTCAAGTTGGCAATCATTGATTTCATTTCCGGTATAAATTCAATTAACCCTTCCGGAACAACCGCAATACCAAAATTCTTACCCATATCAGCACGTTTTACAATGATATCAACCATATAATCAATGATTGAAGCAAGCGACATTTTCTTTGTTTCAACTTCTTCGGAAATCAAAGTAATGTTTGGCTGTGTTTGTAAAGCAGCTTCTAATGCTACGTGAGAAGCGCTTCTTCCCATAATCTTAACAAAGTGCCAGTATTTCTTTGCAGAATTAGCGTCACGTTCAATGTTTCCGATAAGTTCCGCATAAGTTTTTGTTGCAGTATCAAATCCGAATGAGATTTCGATTTGTTCGTTCTTTAAATCGCCGTCAATAGTCTTAGGACATCCGATAACCTGAATTCCTGCATTATTTTTAACAAACCATTCTGCAAGAAGTGCTGCATTTGTATTAGAATCGTCTCCGCCTATTATTACAACAGCAGAAATGTTTAATTTTTTGCAAACTTCTAAAGCATTCTGGAACTGGTCTTCTGTTTCAAGTTTAGTTCTGCCTGAACCTATAATATCAAATCCGCCTGTGTTTCTATAGTCATTGATAAAATCGTCATTAAATTCTACATACTTTCCGTCAATGATACCTGCAGGACCGCCTAAGAAACCGTATAAGTTGTTATTAGGATTAGCCTGTTTTAAAGCGTCATACAATCCTGCAATAACATTGTGTCCGCCAGGAGCCTGCCCGCCTGATAGAATAACACCGACATTTCTTTGCGGGCTGTTTACTGATTCCGTTGAAGTCTGGAATGTTACAGTCGGTTTGCCGTAAGTATTTTTAAATAAGTTTTTAATTTCTTCTTTATCTGCAACAGCTTCTGTAGCAGAACCTTCCTGTGCAATAAGATGATTAATACCGTTTGCCAGAGAATAAGGTAATTTTGGCTGGTATTTCAATCTTTCGATTTGTAATGGTGATAGATTTGTCATAAAAAGCTTCCTTTCCTTTCTTTTTATTAAATTATACAGTAAAAAAGATTTTTCTGCGATTAATATCCGTTCAAGAATAGTAAGCTAGCCCAGATTACAATAATCCCGGACATTACTCCCGTTATTGCATAATGCCAGTCCCCGTATTCGTGAGAAAGCGGAAGCAGTGTATCAAAAGAAATGTAAA
>CALVEE010000226.1 GCA_944326495.1 Candidatus Gastranaerophilales bacterium
AGCTCTGAATGCACGGTGATGCGATCCGGCGGCACCCGCTTGAGCCGTATTGCGAAACCGATTTTTCTTTTTGCAATTGTGATGGGGTGTGTAAGTTTAGTCCTTACTGAAACGGTAGTTCCTGTTATGACAAAACAGTCAACGGA
Organism: Candidatus Gastranaerophilales bacterium; assembly: GCA_944326495.1. Classification (GTDB taxonomy): domain Bacteria; phylum Cyanobacteriota; class Vampirovibrionia; order Gastranaerophilales; family Gastranaerophilaceae; genus CAG-196. The sequence goes on from CALVEE010000226.1 coordinate 147, forward strand.
TTTGGCTCTTTATGCGTTCAGCAAAAAAAATATTCCGGAGGGTAAACATAATTTTACGTTTAAGGAAGTAAAAGAGGGCGGACTTTTGAAACGTCTTTTCTATGTCGGAGACTGTACTGATAAACAGCTCCATAATATAACTGTTCTGGATGCTTCAAAAGACGGCACTATTCAAATTCTTCAAGCACGTCAGGGTGCTACAACGCCGGACGGGTGGAATTTCCAAAAAGGTGCAATTTATACTGTTACAGATAGCGGAAAAACTCTTGATACAACACTTTTTGAAGATTCTACCGTAAAATTCGGTATGGATTTATCAAAAGAAATGGATAGAAATCTCGCAAATGAGCATAATTTTATAGAGCTTTGTAAATTCCTAGCAAAAAATGATGTTGAAAAAAAACAGGAGCTTAAGATAAGTTTATTTGATAAAATTGCGCTTCCTTTAACGACAATTGTTTTAGTTCTAATTGGCGTTCCGCTTGCGATTACACCGCCCAGAGTCCGTTATAACAGAGGGTTTTTATTTAGTATTTTGATTATTTTTGCATATTATCTGATAAGAGCTCTTTCTATATCATTCGGCGAAGCCGGCTCTCTTGCGCCTCTTCTTGCTGCATTTATGCCAAATATTATATTAACAATTATTGGTGTAGGACTTTACTACAGGAAAGTTTATACTATCTGTTAAGGAGGAGACTTTTGAATGTACTATAATTATCAAGGACGATTAATATTATGTTTGTTAATTATAGTAATGTATCTTTTTATCAGACATCCGCTGGCTTCATTTTTGACAGCACTTGCTTTGTATGGCGGTTATTTGCTGTTTATACATTTTACAAGGAAAAATGTTGAAAATGAGGGCCAGACACTTAGGCGCAGAGAAGCTTTAAGGACTGCAAAAATATATCTTTCTCCGTATAAAGATATATGGAGAAGTTTAAAATTATCGAATAAATTTTGTTCTCTAAAACTCGGTATGGACGGATTAACGATAACCGCTTCTGAGAAAAGTGCAGCTAATCAGGCTTACAGAACATTTAGGGTTATAGAATCGAGAGTGCATTCAATGCAGGATTTGTGGGATATGTTTTGTATAAGTTTCAGCCACAATACTACTTATGACGGGCTTGTAAATGACTGCAGATTATATCAGGCTGTGATTGAGGAGAAGATTATAGGTGATCCTAAAACTCTGAATTCTGCATCTCCCGCTCCAAAATTATCTAAAACACCGCTTAAACCGATAGAAAAAACTGATATTAATAATGCTTCTGAAATAGAGCTTACCGCGCTTCCGGGAATTAGTATTGTAACGGCTAAAAAGATTATAAAAAAGCGTGAGGAAATCGGAGGGTTCAAGAATATAAAAGATTTCTTTTTATATCTTAAATTTAAACCTCATATGCAAAACCAATTGAACTCTCTTGTGTGTGTGAATAAAATGAAAGGTTCTCTGAATATCGAGAGATACCAAGAAAGAAGTGTTGATTTATGACAAAGAATAAGATTTTTGTTATAATACTAGTAAGTACCTTTATAATTGGTATCACAGGATTGCTATTAGTAAATTTTGTTATTTCGAACGATATATTCCAGGGGTTCTCAAGGGGGCTTTTGCTGGTATTAGGTTTTTTATTAATCTTTTTGTTCTGGGTTATGCTAGGGTATCTAACTTTTTTAACGACATTTTTTAAATTATTATTAGATAAAAATTTAATAATAGAAAATTGGTGTTTATGTTTAAAAAATAAAAATTGCAAAATCAGATTATCGTGGTACAAGAGGCTGGTTTGCTATCAAAAGAGCAAGATAGTATTTGAAATAGAAGCAAAAAATATAGTGTTATATTATTTAGCCAGAATTGCGTTGGGCCCGGTGAATTTTACAAGTATGAATTATATATTCATAGATTTAATTGCAAACAAATTTAATAAGACAATAGATGCGAAAGCTATACTAAAATATATAAACGAAAACTTTACGTTTAATAAAAAAGATTTTTCTATATATATTAATCCTTCTCTCACACCTGCTCTTCCGGCCGGAAATAAACCGGAGAAGAAAAAATTAGATATTAATAATGCATCAATGGAAGAAATAAATAATCTTATCGGTGTAAATATAATAATGGCAAAAAAGTTAATTAAGAAGAGAGAAGAATTGGAGGGGTTTAAATCTGTTAATGATGTTATTATATTTTTACGTCTAAAACCTCATATGGCTGATATTTTGCGCGAACAAATATGTATAAATCCCATAAAGATTTCTCCTGCGCGAATAAAACGTGTAGAGCGTGAGGTTGACTTATGAATACAGCACTTATAGCAATAGGTATTATTTTAATTTCAGTAATAGAATATATACCGTCTGAAGCAAAGCTTCCTATCGGCTGTTGTTATATAATTGGATGGATAGTTTGTTATTTATCAAATAAGCTGCATTATTTAGCAAAACAAAGAATTCTAAATTCTGTAAGTAAATATATAAGGTGTAAAGGCAATAATCTTGATAACGGACAAATAAAAAACTTACGTATCATAAACGATCATGTTTATGTAGCAGTGAAAATTAATACTATAGCAATTTGTAATGAGTATTTTGTTACAACTATAAAAAATACAAATACAAAAGAAATTGAAAAAATATTTTTGTATCTCTGTAAAAATTTTAACGACAATACCACATATGAATCCCTCACAGAAGCTATTAAAAATTATTCTCATTTAAGTAATAAGGGGTTTAAAGTTAATCCGCCGTTAGATACGCAATACGTAGCTAATACTCAAAATGAAAGGAAAAATGAAGCTTCGGATATTTAATATTCTTAAAAATACAAAGGTAGAAGGCCCGGGGGTACGTTATTGTATCTGGACTCAAGGATGTTCGCGTCATTGCAGGGGGTGTCAGGCGGTTCATACCTGGGCGTATGACGGCGGAAAACTTTTTGAGGTTGATGAAATAATTTCTGATATTTTGCGCCAAAGGGGTATAGAAGGTATTACCTTTTTAGGCGGAGAACCTTTTGAGCAGGCTAAAGCGTGCGGACTTATTGCAAGAGAGGTTAAGAAAAACGGTTTAAGCGTTTTATGCTTTACAGGCGGATTGTTAGAAGAATTAAGACTTGAAGAGAAAAACAGGCTGCTTTTAGAAAACACAGACCTTTTAATTGACGGGGCATTTGAACAGGAAAAGCTCGATTATTCCCGCCCGTGGTGCGGTTCTTCAAACCAGCGCTATCATTTTCTTACGGATAGATATAATGAGGAAATTTTTACAAAGTATAAAAACAAAGTGGAGGTTAATATCTCTAAAAACGGCGTTGTTTTTATGAACGGTATGGGGAATTTCCAAGAGATACTGCAAAAGATTGATTTGGAAAAGGTTATATAATGGTAAAATGACTGAAAGAATGAGGGTTTTATATGGCTTACAAATTATCTAATCTTATAAGAGCAAGATTTCCGCTTATTTATATAACAACTTTTGAAGAAGATAGAGTTACTAAATACATTAAATCTGTAGTAACGGATGTTAAGCAGGTTAAATTTGAGCGTGAAGTTTTTACCTGGACTCAAACAAACGGGCTTTATAATGATACGCAAAAAAAGTCTGTTTCAGATACAACATGTCCGAATAAAATGCTTGAATATATAAGAAGGTATGATAAGGATGCTGTTTTCATAATATATGATTTCCATGTTAATTTCGGGCTAAAGAATAGAACCCCTGATTATAACATAATCAGAAAAATCAGGGATATAGTTCCTGATTTAAAGCTTGGAGCAGTCAGGAAAACCGTATTTTTTGTGGCTCCGGAGCTTTTAATTCCGGAAGCCTTACAAAAAGAGATTACAATTTTTGATTTCCCGCTTCCTACCCTAAAAGAAGTCAGAGCAAAGCTTGACAGCATGCTAAATCAGAATAAGACTGTTCAGACTAATATGACAGAGGATGAAAAAGATAAACTCTGTAAAGCTGCATTGGGTCTTACTTTGCAGGAAGCAGAAAGCGCGTTTGCTCTGGCTATGGTAAATGACGGGAAAATAGATATAAAAGATCTGCCTGTAATTTTACAGGAAAAAGTTCAGGTAATTAAAAAGACGGGAATTTTAGAATTTATAAATTCGGAGTATTCAATCAAGGATATAGGCGGTTTGGATAATTTAAAAAGCTGGCTTTTGAAACGCAACAATTCCTGGTCGGAGCAGGCAAAGAAGTATTGTATTCCGGCGCCAAAAGGTGTGCTGGTAACCGGAGTCCCCGGTTGCGGGAAGAGTTTGACTGCAAAAGCAATGAGTACAATCTGGCAGCTGCCGCTTTTGAAGCTTGATTTTGGAAAAGTTTTTTCCGGACTTGTCGGAAGTTCAGAAGAAAATATGCGCCGTGCTTTAGCAACAGCAGAAGCTGTTGCGCCTTCTATTCTCTGGATAGATGAGATAGAAAAAGGCTTAAGCGGTCTTGGCTCTAATGGCGACAGCGGCGTCTCTTCAAGAATTTTCGGTCAGTTTTTAACCTGGATGCAAGAAAAAGAAGCACCGGTTTTTGTTATTGCAACAGCCAATAATATTAGTACGCTTCCGCCGGAGCTCTTAAGAAAAGGGCGTTTTGATGAAATATTCTTTGTCGATTTACCGACTCTTGCAGAAAGAAAAGAGATTTTTAAGCTTCATCTTGAAAAGAGGCTTAAGGACAAAGAAGTCGCAAGCGAGGTTGCCGGTATAAAAAACATTTGTACAGAACTCGCTAAGATGACCGAAGGCTTCATCGGTTCAGAAATTGAGCAGGTTGTTGTTTCAGCTCTTTGTGATGCATTTTTTGAAAACAGACCTTTGAAGTTTGAAGATTTAGAAAGAAGTATAAAAAATACGGTTCCGCTTTCAATGACTCAAAGAGAGCAGATATTATCGCTTAGAGCCTGGGCTAATGTGAGGGCTGTTTCTGCAGCTAAGACTTCTAACCTTAAACAGTACACAAAAGATGTTAATGAAGAAAATATTACCTCATCAAGAGGCGGAAGAACTTAAGATTTTTAGAAGATA
>CALVEE010000227.1 GCA_944326495.1 Candidatus Gastranaerophilales bacterium
AAAGAAAAAGAAGCAAAAGAGGCTCAAAGGTTTGAAAACGGAATAAAAAAACTTGAATACGAACGCAAGCTTGAACAAATGGATATGCAGACTCTGATGAAAATCAAGGAGAGAAAAGATTATCTCAAAGAAAATTACAAAAAGAGCAAAGACGGACTTACCAGAAGTTAAGGAGAAGGTATGAAAGTAGATAAAATCGGTACAACTACCCCAACATTCAAAAAAATGGTGATTGTAAAACCGGAGAATTGGCCTGCAGGAGTTTTAGACAGCTTTATAAAAAATAAAGAAGTGCAGGAGCTCACAAAAGATTTCGCAGCCGAAAATAGGGATCTTACAGCTTGCTGCATATGCAGCGAACGCAGGGGGCTTGTTACTATTTTCAAAAATTTAGCACTGATTCATGAAATTGAAGCTGATAGTATTCAAAATCTGCAGAAGAAAGTAACGGATTTTACCAGAAAAAACATCAAATTCCCATTTTTGAGCAAAGAAGAACAAGAAAGACTTGACAGTGCAATAAAGTATGTTGATGAATTCAATAAGACACTTGAACCAAACACTAATAAACCACTCCATCTTGAGCAAGAAGAAATTAAGCCGCCAAAAGAGCAATCATTCCGGAAAAGATTATTTAAGAAGCTAGCCGGCCAAAAGTAAGCACCGTGCCAATTTGCAGGTTATTGTTGTTGGGCAGGTAAGCTATTTAAACGAACTGCGCTTTTAAAATTCATTTCATAGTTTTTTATTTGCTCCTGTGGTTTGCCCCCTCACCGCATCCGTAGTTTTCGGCGCAGCCTCAAACACGGCTGCTCCTCTCCCGCAGGGAGAGGTATTTTGCCAGTCTTGATTTTTATGGGGATACTTATGCAATTTCAGGGAGAAACCATATTTATAAATACCAAAACTTTTATCGGACTATTGTGTATTTACCCCGGAATATAATGAATAAATCGGTCTTATATCCTATCCCCCGGAATTTGTTTCATAACAATATCTTTATGTTCTCCGGTATTTTTGTGTTTGTTTTCGGTATTAAATAAAAATGCGAGCGGAATAAGAAGAAATGCGATAAAAGCAAAAGTTTCAAAAACATCAACATATGCCATTAATCGAGATTGTGTAAGCAGGGATTTATACATATATGAGTTTGTTTTGATTGCTGCAAAAGAACCGGACGCATTTGACATAAAAGTACTTAAAAGCGCTGCGAATTTATGCTGGAAAACAAGATTAAAATTGGAAAGATTTTCTACAAGATAAACCTGATGCATCTGGCTGTGTCTTGCAACAAGTGTAGAAGCAACAGATGCAATTACAGCAGTCATTGTACTTTTACACAAATTGTGCAGACTTGAACCGTTTGTTAACTCAGATTTAGGCAGAGTTCCAAGTACAAGAGATGAAACAGGTATAAAAGTCATTATTACCCCGATCCCCATAAGAACCTGCGGAATTGCAATATAAATAAACGATACCCTTAAATTTAAATTTATAAAAAATAAAATCGAAATTCCCAGGAAGAAAAATCCTATAGCAATCAGAACTCTGTTATCAAATATTTTCATCAAATAATTTATTGCAACCATCATTAATACACAGGAAAAAATCCTCGGTGCAAGCGCAAAGCCGCTAAGCATTGCAGTATATCCCATCATATTCTGTAAAAACTGTGGAATAAGCACAATTGAAGAGAAAACTATCATGTTAATAGAAGAACTTAAAATTGTACCTATAAAGAAATTTTTATCTTTAAATAATCTTAAATTAATTAAAGGTGCGCTGCTTTCTAATTCGCGTATTACAAAAAATACAAACATACATACCGAAAAACCTGCAAGCCAGCTTATCCATGCGCAGTCAAACCAATTGTACTGCTGGCCTTTATCAAGCACTACCTGCATCGAAAGAAGCCAGAGTACAAGAGAAATCATGCCAAGAAAATCCGTTTTTTTATAAATTTTTCTGCTGCTCAACTCTTCGATATTTGCGTGAACCATAGATATTGAGAGGATTCCGACCGGAATATTAACAAGATAAATCCACTGCCAGTCTGCATTATCGACAATAAACCCGCCAAATGTCGGTCCTAAAATTGCAAACACCATAACAGCAATTCCGTACAAGCTCATTGCAATTCCTCTTTTTTCCTGCGGAAAAGCAGCAAGCAGAATAGATTGTTACAAAAACTAAAGATATGTATGCGACCGGGCTGTGTTCAATAAATGAACTTTTAACTGAAGAAAAAAATCTTTCTACGCTTCGCTCGGAAAGAAATCTGCATTTAAAAACCAGGGAAACGCTTATAAATAGTTTAAGAGTATATCTTGCAGATTCAAATGATAACATTGCACGCAACAGTTATGAAAAAATTACTTTAATAACGGGAATTCCTTCCCGATACAGTTCTACAGTTATAGAAAACAGACCGGACTATTTACAGGAAGAAAGTAATATAAAGCGCATCGGCTTTGACGTAAGTGCAGCTAAAAGAGAATTTTTACCAAAATTTGTAATATACGGTCAAATCGGTTTAAACTCATACCATCTCGATACACTTTTTAATTCAGTATCCCAGTTTTTTAATGCGGGAATTCTGCCTTCAATGGATTTGTTTTCAGGCGGAAGAAAACTTGCACTTTTAAGATACAGAAAATTCGAATATGAAGAAGCCTTAAATAACTACAAACAGACAATTCTTGAATGCATAAAAGAGTTAAACTCTTCTCTGACTGCTTATAAAACTGCTTCTGACAATTATGAGGAATCCCTAAACAGGCTAAAGAGCCAAAAGGAAATATATAATTTAATGCAAGATAAAAATTCTATCGGATCATCAAGCGAGCTGGATGTTTTGTATGCAAAGCAGGCATATCTTCTGGTCAAAAAAGAAGAAGTCTCAAATAAAATCAATTCTGTTATAGCCGTCATAGGCCTTTATAAAGCCGCAGGCGGAATAGATTTATATACTCTTTCCGATAACCTGTAAAATATTTTGATTGTTTCAAAGTAATATTGTGCTAATATGTAAATAATGTCAGATAGTATTATGCTCGAAAATTATGTTACGTATTTATGCTTTTTAGATGGAAAATTTAAAAAGTTTTTTGAGAAGCAAAAACCATTTATTTTTTGTAAAAAAGGCTGCGGCAAATGCTGTAAGGGAGCACAATTCCCGTATTCACAGATTGAAGTTGAGTATTTAATGCTGGGAGTCTGGCAGTTAGATATTGAGACAAAGAAAATTATCGCAGAAAACCTTGCCCGAATAGTTGAGCAGAAAGAAAAATTTACGGGAGATGTTTTTAGATATGACTGCCCGTTTTTGATAAATAATGAATGTGTTGTATATAATTTTAGAGGCATTGTCTGCCGCTCTTTCGGTTTGATGACAGTAGGCGAAGATGAAAAAATCAAGGTTCCGTTCTGCTGTTTTGAGGGGTTAAACTATTCTAATGTAATGGAGGATGAGGGCAAAAAAGTTTCGCAGGAAAAAGTTAAAGCTTTAGGAATAGAAGAAGAGCCGACGGCATTTAATGTAAGCTATAAATTTTTAACCGACCCGGATTTTGCAAAGGGATTTAATTTCTCTTTTGGAGAAAAAAAGCCTTTAATAGACTGGCTGATTGAGATGAATGAAAATTTACATAAGCGTTAGCATCCCAGAATACTGTATTTTAAGCAGTTATCTTTTTTTAATTCAAAATCTCTGTATGCTTCGATAATATTATCCAGTGAATACTCGGCACTTATCAGAAAATCAGTGTTTAATCTTCCTTTTGAAATAAAATCCAGAAGTTTTTTGCAATGAATTGCATCCACTCCTCCGGTCTTAAAGATTAAATTTTTCCCGTACATTTCCGGAAGCGGCAGGATTTGATTTTGTTCATACATTGCAACAACTGCCACTATAGAATTTGCTCTTGCAATTTTCCAGGCTGTCTGAAAACTGTCTCTGCTTCCAGCCGCTTCAATAACTCCGTCTGCTCCTCGCATAGAAGTCAATTTCTTTACTTCACACTCAATATCACATTTTTCGGGATTAAAAACATAATCAGCAAGATTAAGATTTTTTGCAGCTTCAAGCCTTTTTTCATCGATATCAATAGCAATAATTTGTCCTGCATTAAATATCTTAGCGCATTCCATTGAGCATAATCCTACAGGGCCGGCACCAATCACAGCTACGGTATCTCCAGCTTTTATTTCACAAAGTTCAGCGCCAAAATATCCGCTCGATAAAATATCACCGGTAAATAGTGCATTTTTATAGCTGACATTTTCCGGTATTTTTGTAAGCCCCCTATCGGCAAACGGAACTCGCACATATTCCGCCTGGCACCCATCTATTGTACAGCCTAATTCCCATCCGCCGTTTTCACAGTTGTTTATGAATCCCCGTTTGCAAAAATAACATTCACCGCAGAATGTTTCGCAATTTGCACTCACTCTGTCACCGATTTTTAAATCTTTAATATCAGCTCCAAGCGCAGTTATTTCACCTACAAATTCATGTCCGAGTACAATACCGGGCTTTGCTTTTGGAACATAACCCTTTATTATATGCAAATCACTTGTACAGATAGATGATAATGTAACTTTGACGATTGCATCTCTTGGATTTATAATCTCAGGTGATTTTCTTTCCGTAAGTTCAATTTTCTTTCCATCCCAAACAAGAGCTTTCATAAATTTGATTATAACACAATTGACACAGCAGTACACTGCTGTCCGGTAAAAATTTTGCTCATTGACAATATGCCCCCTCACCGCATCCGTAGTTTTCGGCACAGCCTCAAACACGGCTGCTCCTCTCCCGTAGGGAGAGGGTTTAGCAAGTATATCCAACTAACTTTATCAAATAAAATTCAAGGCTTGCACACTTCCTCGCCCTACGGGAGAGGATAGAATTTCAATACGAAACGTTAGTTGAGTATTAGAAATTCTTGGTGAGGGGGCAGACCCGTAAGGGGTTTTGTCTGCTGGGCATACCTTCTTGACAAAAACTTATAGTCAGGCGTTGCCTGACCTACTAACTTGACAATAACTTATAGTCAGGAAGTGCCTAACCTACTAACTGGTGAATAGGTAAATAAGTAAATAAGAAAACCAAGCGCACAGTCACCCCTCCCTAGTGAGGGAGGGCTTGGGTGGGTGCTATCCCGTAAGGGAGAAACGCAAGATTAGGTATTGTCTGACAAAGCAAGGACGGTCGGTTGGGCATATCTGCCCAATATTAACTTATAATTATATTATCTAAATAAACTGTTCTTTTAAAATTCATTTTATAATTTTTTATTTGTCTGTATTGACTGCCCCCTCTCC
>CALVEE010000228.1 GCA_944326495.1 Candidatus Gastranaerophilales bacterium
GATAACGGATTTGATATGGCAAGAGTTCAGTTAAATGCAAAGATAGAAACCAACATAGGAGGGATTAAAATTGATAATGTCAATCAACCTAGAATGCTGTCAGTGCATACAATCGTATATACGCCGGATTGGGGCAAATATTCTCCGCCTTGTCCGAAGTATGGTATGCAGTTAATTGTTGAGGATGGAAAGCTCACCCGTATTGCATACGGGCGTAGCCAGATCCCCGCAAACGGCTATATAATAGTCGGCTCGCAAAAGAATTTAAAACCTTTTATTAAAGCAAAGAGATTTAAACTGGATTTAAGTATCAATCCTGAATGGAAAGAGGTTAACCACATTATAAGCGGTGGCCCGTATCTGGTAAAAAACGGCGAAGTTTTTGTCGATATGACTGCTCAAAAATTGGGCTCGGTAGGGGGCAGAAACCCCAGAACCGCAATCGGTTATACAAAAGATAATACATTAATAATGCTTACGGCAGACGGAAGAGAAGGCGCATCTATCGGTTTAACATTGATGGAGCTTGCAAATCTTATGAAAGATTTAGGCTGTATTAATGCAATGAACCTTGACGGCGGTGGTTCAACCGTTATGTACGTAAACGGTCAGGTTGTCAACAAACCGGCTATGCCGGGGGGTATTCCTCTATCGCATACTCTGGTCGTAAAAAAAGTTTCTTGATAGCGGTGTACATTTACCCTAAAGAGCTGCCCGTCTCTGTGTCCGACAGAGGCGGGTTTGAGTATTCAAGACTTGAAAGAAGCTTAAAAATATGCTATTCTATAGTGTTGCTTTTTAGTGTAAATAATAAAAACAAAGGGGGTTTTTTATGAAAGGGTTTGCAATGTTATCAATCGGGAATACCGGTTGGATAGAGAAAGAAATACCTAAATGCGGGCCTAATGATGCTATATGTAAACCGATTGCACTTGCGCCTTGTACATCTGATGTGCACACAGTCTGGGCAGGTGCTATAGGAGACAGGCATAATATGATATTAGGCCACGAAGCTGTCGGAGAGGTTGTAGAAGTCGGGAAACTTGTTAAAGATTTTAAACCCGGCGACAAAGTGCTGGTTTCCGCTATCACTCCGGATTGGAATTCATTAGAAGCCCAAGAAGGTTATGCAATGCACTCCGGCGGAATGTTATCAGGTTGGAAATTCTCAAACTTTAAAGACGGAGTCTTTGCCGAATATTTTCATGTAAATGATGCTGACGGAAACCTTGCGCTGTTACCCGAGGGAATGGATTTAGGTGCAGCCTGCATGATTAGCGACATGGTGCCTACAGGCTTCCACGGAGCAGAATTAGCTGATATCCAATTTGGTGATAATGTTGCTGTTATAGGAATAGGGCCTGTGGGGCTTATGGCAGTTGCAGCTTCTGCAATAAGAGGTGCTGCTAATATTTATGCAGTAGGCTCCCGTCCAAACTGCGCGGCTTTAGCCAGAGAGTTTGGCGCAACTGATATTATCAATTACAAAGAAGGCGATATAACAGAACAAATTTTAGACAAAACCCACGGCAAAGGCGTTGATAGAATTATTATAGCCGGCGGAGACAATGACACATTTGATCAGGCAGTAAGAATGCTTAAACCCGGCGGAAAAATCGGGAATGTAAATTATCTCGGTGAAGGTGATTATATAAAAATCCCGCGTGTAGAATGGGGCTGCGGCATGGGACATAAACAAATTGTCGGGGGGCTTATGCCCGGAGGCAGACTGCGTTCCGAAAAACTTGCAAGACTTGTTCAAACACACAGAATTCATCCGGAAAAATTGATTACTCATACATTTAAAGGGCTGGAGAATGTTGAGCCGGCTCTTATGCTTATGAAAGATAAGCCGAGAGATTTAATTAAACCGCTGGTAATAATTTAATTCAATAATACTCAAACTTATAGAAAACCCGCGTAAATAATATTGATATTTATGCGGGTTTTTAAATTCCTCTCTCTACGAGAGAGGATAGAATTTCAATACGAAACGTAAGTTGAGTATTAGAAATTCTTGGTGAGGCGGCAGCCCCGTAAGGGGAATATTGAATATAAAGTTTTCAAATTTATATCTTTCCGTTTTTTATTTTTTTCTACCAGCTAACATAGCCCCCTCACCGCATCCGTAGTTTTCGGCACCCGCCTCAAACACGGCTGCTCCTCTCCCGTAGGGAGAGGAAGGCGTACTTTTTGTTTTTTCCACCTCAATCAGCACCCACCCCAACCCTCCCTCAAAAGGGAGGGAGCTGCGCCAAGCATTCAGCATTCCTTCCTTAATGAGGAAGCTGATTCGCTGACAAATGGTATAAATGGAGTAGTCCGGATAGCGTGCGTATGAAGCCGGCTAAGCCATATAGGCTTGAAGGCGACACTCCGGGAGCACGAAGATTATCCAAGACAAGATCGAAATATTTGATTTCGAAGATAGGGCATATTTTTAAAATAAGCAAAATTTTTACCGGAGAAAATATCCCGCAAGTAGAAGCATTTGCCGGCTTGGTTGGTATTACTCCTCTGTTATCATAAGCTTAAAGATGTTTTTCAATATTTGTAATAATAGAACTTTTGGGCATAAGACCAACCATTCTTTCAACAACTTCACCGTCTTTAAAGACTAATAATGTAGGAAGCCCGCTTATCTGGTATTCTTTTGCCGGCTCTAGATTGTCATCTGTATTTATTTTTGTGAATTTTACTTTGCCGCCGATTTCTCTTTCAACTTCTTCCATTATCGGCCCTAATTTTCTGCAAGGCCCGCACCAGTTCGCATAAAAATCTACTACAGTAAGCCCTTCATTATCTAAAACTTCAATATTAAATAAATCTGTATTAATCTCCTGAACCATATTTGCCTCCTTTATTATCCTATTCATTAATTAATATTACCATATATTGTATATTTATGCTATTATACTTTTAGGGAGACAATGGATATGCCGAAAAAGAAAGTAATTGAAATAGTGCTGGATACAGAAACAACCGGTTTGGATTATACAAGAGAAAAAATGGTGGAATTTGCCGGAGTCAGGCTGGAGAATGGGAAAGTTAAGGATACTTTTCAGACGCTTATTAACCCGCATCAGCATATAAGAAAATCCAGTATGGCTATTCACGGGATTACGCCGGAAATGGTTGAGGATGCGCCGGGTGAAGAAGAAGCTATGCCTAAAATTTTGGAATTTATCGGCGATTATCCGATTGTTGCGCATAATGCAATATTTGATTATTCTTTTTTGAATGAGGCAAAGTTAAGGGTTACGGGGGAAAAACTTGAAAATCCAAGAATTGATTCCCAGGCTATGTTTAAGGAAATTGCTCCGGATTTGGAATCACACGGGCTTGAGGCGTTAACAAACAGGTTTAATGTGGAACTTAAAAATCACCATAGAGCAATGGCTGATGCGATGGGGCTTGCACTTGCTTACCCGAAGCTAAAGAAATTGTATCTTCAAAGACTTGACTGGCAGAAAAAACAGCTTGATAATGTGGATTACCTTTTTGACAGATATTTAAGAATTCAACAGAGTATAGCTACTATGCAGGCTGAATTACAGGATTTGAAATCAATATTTAAACTCCATTTTGAATTAGGCGGAGAACCTCTGGTTGCTGAAACCGGAGAGATGATGGTTTATCAGTCCAAGCAGTCTTTCGGGTATGATTTGGCTGATATAAAAGAGGTTTTGGAGAATGTAGGGGCGCTTGAGAAAGCTGTAAAAGTTAATAACGGATTTATTGACAGGCTCTGTAACGGCTTAAGTTTATCAGAAGAATACAAGCAGATAATAAAAGACGCGCGTCAGGAAATTTCTGAAACACGTAATATACAAGTGATTAAGCCATGCAGACAGTAAGTAAAAAAGATATTCCGCAGGAGCTTGTTGTTGAGATTGAAAAACTTTCCAATCTCGGATTTGGTATTGCAAGAGTAGATGGGTATGTGATATTTGTGGAAGGGGCTTGTCCGGGAGACAGAGTAAAGATTAGAGTCGGAAAGAAAAATAAGAACTTTGCACAGGCAAAAATTCTTGAGATAGTATCTCCTTCTCCATATCGAGTTGAGCCGTTTTGTCCGATGCAAAAGGTTTGCGGAGCATGTCAGCTGCAGTTTATTGATTATAGTTATCAGTTAAAACTAAAGAAAGAAATTGTAGAGGATGCAATACATTCGATATCAGCTATTAATACTGAAATAAAAGATGTTATACCAAGTCCGCAGATTAGAAACTACAGGCATAAAATTCAGTATCCCGTTGCTGAAACAAAGAATTCGAAACGAATTTTAGCAGGGTATTATAAACCCAATTCGCATGAACTTGTGAATATAAAATATTGTCCTATTCAGCCGGAATACTGTGATAGTATTATAGAATTTATAAGAAATGCTGCAAAAGAATGCGGTATTTCCGGATATGATGAAAAAAAGCATGCCGGAGACTTGAGGCATATCGTTATAAGAGCCTCACATTACACTAATAAGAGTCTTGTTGTACTGGTTGTAAACTCTTCAAAGATATTTGATAAATTAAGAGTTTTAGCGCATAGAATTTTTACGGAGCTCAATAATATTCAGGGAGTCGGGGTAAATTATAACCCCCAAAAGACAAATCTTATACTGGGTGAAAAGACTGAAATTCTTGAAGGCGAAGGATATATAGAAGAAAAGCTTTGCGATAAAGTTTTTAAAGTCGGGACTAAGACATTTTTTCAGGTAAATCCTTCAAGTGCAAACAATATTTTTGAATATGTCAGGGATTATATTTCGAATAATTTTACTTCACCGCTTGTTTTGGATGCTTATGCAGGAATTACGGCATTTGGAATTTGTGTCTCTGATATAGCTAAAAAAGTTGTAAGTGTTGAGGAAGTTAAAGAGTCCGTTGTTTTGGCTGATAAAATAATTAAAGAAAACGGGATAAAAAATATTGAGCTTCACAATATGGATGCGGGCAAATTTTTTGAAAAAGAACTTAAAACAAAGGGGAGAAAATTTGACGTAACAATTCTTGACCCGCCGAGAAAAGGTTGTACAAAAGAGAGCTTAGATTATGCTCTAAAGCTTACTAAAGGAAAAATTATATATATATCCTGCAATCCTGCAACATTAGCGAGAGATTTAAAATACCTTACCGAAAAAGGTTGCAAAGTTGACTCAATTCAACCGTTTGACATGTTTCCGCATACCTATCATGTTGAAAATGCTGCAGTAATAAGAGTATAGGTTATGAAATACTATAAATAAGCATTCCTGCAAAAATGCCCCCTCCTTGTATAGTTCCATAATTCGATGACAAAAAATGTTACAAATATTATTCATTCTAAGCAAACATTTTTTTGCCAAGTATGCAGATTTTGTCGGTTATTGTCGTTATAAATCAACTCTCACTATAAGATTTAAAATACAAGAAGCTGAGATAAATTTAAAAAAGTTAAAATTTCCCG
>CALVEE010000229.1 GCA_944326495.1 Candidatus Gastranaerophilales bacterium
CACATATTACAATTGCAATACTTCCAATTAAGGCAGATGCGGTTTCAGTTACAACTTGATTCAAATTAATAAATTTTTGTAAATCAATATTACCAGCTAACAAGATTAAAGGTAAAGCTCCACCAAGATAAACTAATATTAAAGTATTAGCCATTGTCCCTATAATATCTCGTCCGACATTCATTCCAGATATAAATAATTCTTTTATAGTTTTGGTATCATCAATACTGCATATTTCGTTAATTGTGCTAGCAATTGACATTGCAACATCCATAACTGCTCCTAAAGTTGCAAGTACCATTGTGGAAATAGTAATTCCAATAAAATCTAATTCCGGATGTGCGGTATATAAAAACATTGAATTTTCATCTGTAAAACCAGTCAAATGTGCTGTAAGCATTGTTGTGTATGATAATATACCGGCAAAAAATAAACTAAGAACGCTACCGATTACAGCAGATGTACTTTTAGCGTTAAATCCCCCTACTAAATACATTGTGACAGCTGTTGATAATATACAGATTAAAGAAGTCGCTACGAGAGGATTTATTCCGAATAGCATCATTGGAGATAATAAATGGCTAATAAAGAAAACAGTTAGAACAATTGAAATAAGACTGTATAGTCCTTTTTTCTTTCCAACATAAACAAGCAAACCACAAAACAATAATGATAGCCATAATAATGTGTTAGAACGTTTTATATCTTCTATTGATAATTCAATCCCATCTCCATTATCTTCAGCATGTAGAATTACTTTTGTATCTTTTTTTAATTTTATGTCGTAATAAGGATTACCGGTTAACATATTGTCAAGTTCTACGGTTTCTCCTTTAAAATCTCCGGTCAGGAGCTTAATTTTTGCTATCTGTTTTGTTTGTGATACATCGTTGTTGTTTAAATCTACATATTGAACATTTTGAACTATCCCGATTTCTGAAGGGAGAATTTTGCTACTTTCAGCATAAGCCGGAAGTAATATTATTGATAATATTATTAATAAACATTTTTTCATAGATATTCTCTCCCAAAAATAATTTTACAAAAAAGGCTGTGCTTAAGCACAGCCTTTTTTATTTGATTTACAATTAGTTCTTTAATTGACTCATAACTTCATCTGCGAAGTTATCAGTTCTTTTTTCAAGGCCTTCGCCAAGAACGTATCTGTCAAATTTAACTATATTAAACTTACCTGTGATTAATTGTTCAATTGTCTGGTCAGGATTTTTAACGAACGGCTGTTCAATTAAGCATCTGTGAGCCATCAATTTATTAACACGTCCTTCAACAATCTTAGCTCTGATTTGTTCAGGCTTGTTTGCTAAATCTTCTTTACCCATTTCAATTCTTGTTTCCTCTTCGATTACAGAAGCCGGAATATCTTTTCTTGAAACGAATTCCGGAGCTGAAGATGCTATATGCAAGCAGATATCTTTAGCAAGAGCATCATCTTTAGCATCTGTTTGCAGAAGGACACCGATTTTACCGTTGTGGATATAAGTTGCAAGGTTGCCTTCGTATCTTACAAATCTTCTTACAGTGATTTTTTCCCCGATTGAAGCTATTTTTTCTTTAATAACATCAGCAACTGGTTTTCCGCATTTCGGGCAGGTTGTTGCAAGAAGAACATCAACATCAGCCGGATTAGTTTCTGCAACTAATTGAGCTAAGCCATTGGTTAGTTCAATAAATTCAGCATTCTTAGCAACGAAGTCTGTTTCGCAGTTAACTTCAATCATAGCACCTGCTGATTCTGAAACATATGAGCCGATTCTGCCTTCTGCGGCAATTCTTCCCATTTTCTTATCAGCAGAAGCTATACCTTTCTGGCGTAAAACTTCCATTGCTTTTTCCATATCGCCGTCAACTTCAACAAGAGCCTTCTTTGCATCCATCATGCCGGCGCCTGTTTTGTCACGAAGTTCTTTTACCATTGTAGCTGTAATATTCATTTTAATTCTCCTTCTCTTTAAGTTAATAAGCAATAAGTTAATAAGTTAATAAGGTATTTTTTACCGGCTTATTCACTTATTTACTTAGTTCTTATTCACTTTACTTATACTGTTGCAGGTTCTTCTACTCCTGCGTCAGCAGCTGTAATTGCTTCAATTTTACCTTTAGAATTAGCGTTGTTTTCTTTCAATTGTTTGCCTTCTAAAACTGCGTCAGCTAATTTTGAAGCGATTAACTTAATTGAGCGGATAGCATCATCATTACCCGGGATAATGTAGTTGATACCGTCCGGATCTGCGTTTGTGTCAGCCAGGCAGATTACAGGAATATTCAATTTGTTAGCTTCCTTAATAGCGATATCTTCTTTTGCCTGATCAACTACAAAAATAATATCAGGAAGTCCTCTCATTTCCTTAATACCGCCTAAAGTCTTGCTCAATTTAGCAAGCTGTCTGTTTAATTGAGCCTGTTCTTTTTTCGGTAATTTTTCAGCGTGGCCTGAATTAATGAAATCTTCTAATTCTCTTAGTTTATTAACTCTGCCTCTGATTGTTTCAAAGTTAGTAAGCATACCGCCTAACCATCTTCTGTTTATATAATAAGCTCCAGCTCTTGCAGCTTCTTCTGCAACAACTTCAGCTGCCTGTTTTTTAGTACCGACAAAAAGAACATTTCTTCCTTTTGCAGCGTATTCTCTTACAACATCATAAGCAGCGTCTAATAATGTTGTGGTTTTTCTTAAATCAAGAATGTAAATCCCGTTTCTTGCACCGTAAATATACGGTTTCATTTTAGGGTTCCAGTGTTGTGTCTGGTGTCCGAAGTGTACACCTGCTTCTAAAAGTTCAATAAGTGATGCTGTTGACATCTTTTGTGTCTCCTTTTTTTTAACTTAGTTTACTACGGGCTGTACAGTTCCATCTATAGTGACAGTCAAATTAAAAATTAATAAGCTATTTATAGACTAGGGTTATACCTATCAAACCATACAACCAATAAAATTCTATTATAAACATGTTTTTCAGGCAAGTAGGCTGGAATAGCGAAGAATAGAGCAAACCAATCTTGCCTTTTATAACTTATCCCCACAAAGACAACAGCGCTTCTTCCGAATTATTCAAACCCATAATATCACGCTTGGTTAAAAGTTCATTGCGGACTTCATCGTTTAGAAAATTGAAATTCTGCCTTGCATAATTCATTAATCCGCCCACTGTAGGAATGAATTTTTGGGGAATTTTTATATTAGTAAGCATAAAATTACGTGTATGCTCAAATTCATGAAGAATAATGTGGAGTTCATCAGGAGTTGAAGTCCCAATAGAATGTAAGCCTATAAGTTCTTTGTTTATTAGGTTATCATAATAACTTCCAGAATTTTTACCTGTAATCTGTTTTCCAATCTCATATTTTGTTTGCGGATTTATAAAAACAGTACGCTCCAGATTTGAAGTTAAAATATTTTGGCCTCCGTCGATAGGATATGCCGATGTCATAATAATATTATCAGGAATCGGGATATTTTTCTCCCTTGCAAATTCTACAGCCCTAAGCATTTTTTCTGCATCACGCTCCGATTCAAAATAAACATACTTAATACCATATTTATTTTTCAAGGTTTCAGATATCACTTGAATCTTTTTATTTTTAGATGGGGTTAATACAGATTTCCAGAGTTTTAAAGACAAATCTCCAGATGCAAGTACTTGCTTGTAAGCCTCTTGAAAATATTCTATATTCTTAGAATCCATCATCTGTTTCAATGTTTTTAAATCTACTTGAGGTAATAAATGCTTCCTAAACATTTCATAAAATAAAATCTGTAACTCTTCTTCTGAATCTCCAAGCTTAATCTTTTGAGCAAGCTTGCTATCTCTGCATTCCTGTTCTGCAAATTTAACTATCTTAGCCCTATTTTTCTTAATAAGCTTAACTTGATTGTGCCTTTGCACCTCTGCAATTTGAGTTACAACCTCACTAAGCCTTTTCATAAAATCTTGGTCTTGCTTTATGTATGAAATGTGTTTACCCCAAATCGTATAAAGAGTTTCCGAAAGATATGAGTTCCCGACCATTTCTCTTTCTAATGCACCCAGCTCTTTATTTTTAGCCAATCTCTCAGGAACTTCCATAAACGCAAACGGCTCGTCTAATAAATGTTTATCACGCCGCATTATTTTTAGAGCCATACTTTGACCCTTAGACGTAAATTTATGCATTAATGATACTAATTCCCCGATGCTTCCCATTTTTACATCTCCTATATATAAATAAAGTATTTATCCTCTGCATAATTGCTTCAATATAAAGAAATGTAAAGCGGGTATGTATTTTAATTTGATTATTGTATATAATGTAATCCAAGGAGTTTGATTATGAAAATTCAACCAATCACACCAACAGTTTCCTATGGTGGAAAAAGAAAACCTAAACTTAGCGATTTAGACAAATTGGCAAAACTTGGCGCTGTATTTGCGGTGACCGGCGGTGTTATGCTCCCGCCTGATGCAAAACCTGAAGTTATTAAAGAGTTTAATAAAATTGTTGCTGATAGGTTTAAAAAAGCGGGGGATTAGGGATTAGGGATTAGTGACTAGTGACTAGTGAATAGTGAATAGTGAATAGTGAATAGGTGTATAGGTGAATAAGTAAATAAGTTAATAAGCAAACAAAGTGGTGTCATTGCGAGGACGATTAGGACGAAGCAATCCAGCCTTCTATTAACTTTAATATTTTAGTCTTATTTATTTATGAATAACAGACAATATATGTATATAT
>CALVEE010000230.1 GCA_944326495.1 Candidatus Gastranaerophilales bacterium
GGAGATGATGAATATTAATCCTGTATTAGATTATATTGAAGTCGAGCTGGTTAACAAAACTTACAAAATAAAAAAAGCAGAAAAAGAACAGTAGTATTTGTTGGGTTTCACCCAACCTACTTGCTCAGTCTCAATTAGCACCCACCCCAGCCCTCCCTCACTAGGGAGGGAGAGTTGTACACTTGGTTTTCTTATTCACTTATTCACTTATTTACTTATTTACTTATTTACCTAATCACTAATCACTATTCACTATTCACTAATCCCCAATGTAACATTTCCCCTCCAAATGTAACAATTTTTGAAGTTTATTGCAAAATTATCTTTAAATAGTATAATTTAGTAGAATAGTGTATTACACAATAATGAAGAGGATAAAGAACATGAGTACATTTGAAAAAGTAAAAAAAGTTGTAGTTGATCAATTAAGCTGCGATGAAGCATTAGTTACTCCTGAAGCTAGCTTTACAGCTGATTTGGGTGCTGACTCTTTAGACACAGTTGAATTAGTTATGGCTTTTGAAGAAGAATTCGGCTGCGAAATCCCTGATGAAGAAGCTGAAAAAATTCAAACAGTTCAAGATGCAGTTAACTACATCGACGCTCACTCATAGTAAAGTTTAAATTTATATTAAGAGGGTGAGGATTGTTTATATTTTCGCCCTCTTATTTATTATTTTTATTATTATAGGAAAAGGGAAAAGATGACAAAACGAAGAGTTGTGATAACAGGGATGGGAGCTGTTACTCCGTGCGGTATCGGAGTTGACAAATTCTGGAATGCTATGCTTAACGGAAAAAGCGGAGTATCTTTGATTGAATCTATTGATACTGAACGTCATACTGTTAAAATAGCAGGTGAGATTAAGGATAAAGACTTTAATCCCGAAGATTATATAGAACCCAAAGATGCAAAAAGAATGGACAGATTTACCCAGTTTGCCATGGCTGCTGCTGATGAGGCTATTGCAGATGCAAAATTGGATGAAGCAGGAATTGACCCGTATAGAATCGGTGTTCTTGTAAGTTCTGCTGCCGGCGGGTTTAAGACTTTTGAAAAGAACCATATGGCTATGATTGAAAAAGGCCCTACAAAAGGTTCTCCGTTTACTGTTCCGATGCTTATTGTAGATATGGCCTCTGGCCGTGTTTCTATGAAGCACGGGTATAAAGGTGTAAATAAAGCAGTTGTTTCAGCTTGCGCAACAGGCTCTCATTCAATCGGAGATGCATTCAGAACTATTCAGTACGGAGATGCTGATGTTATGGTTGCAGGAGGCTGCGAAGCTACTATTACTACATTAGGTATTGGGGCATTCACTGCTGCTAGAACATTATCTAAAAGAAATGATGAACCTGAAAAAGCTTCAAGACCTTATGATAAAGACAGAGACGGTTTTGTTATGGGTGAAGGCGCAGGTGTTCTTGTTCTTGAAGAATATGAACTCGCTAAAAAACGCGGGGCTCATATTTACGCCGAAATAGTCGGTTACGGACAATCTGCTGATGCTTATGATATGGTAGCTCCGGATCCGGAAGGCAACGGCGCTATTAAATCAATGGAATTAGCGCTTGCTGATGCTGGTCTAAAACCGGAAGATATTGATTATATCAATCCTCACGGCACAAGCACCGGTTTGGGTGATATTGCTGAATCTCAAGCTATTGCTAAGATTTTCGGCGATAAAGAAAAGAATCCGAATTTGGTTGTAAGCTCTACTAAGAGTATGCACGGACATATGCTCGGTGCAACAGGTGCTGTTGAAGGTATTGTCTGCGTAAAAACGATTACGGAAGGCAAAGTTCCTCCGACAATCAATCTTGATAATCAGGATGAACGTGTTGCAAATCTCGATTATGTACCGCATAAAGCAAGAGATAAAAAAGTTCATGCTGCGCTTTCAAACTCATTCGGGTTTGGCGGGCATAACGCGACTTTAATTTTTAAAGAAGTTTAAATTGGATAATAAGGGGCGGAGCCATTCTGGCTCCGCCCCATTTATTTTATTATGTTTAATGATTTAAAAAACAGATTTGATTTCTTTATACGTTCTCATACAAAATTTTCACGTAAGAATTACCGTGGCGAAATTGAAAATAGGGAGAGCGCTTATGTTTTTGATATCTTGAATAAATATTTAAAGCCTGAATATGAGGAAAATTTAAAAGTTTTGGATATAGGCTCTAAAAATTGGGCTTACGTAAGAGGTGAGTACAATTTTTTCAGGCAATTTACTTCTAAACTTTTTCTTGACGGGGTTGAACTTGATGCTTACAGGCTTTATTCTGATTTGTATTCAAGATATGAGGCTGCAATGTTTTATATTAAGGGCTTAGAGAATGTAAATTATTATCCTGATAATTTATTAAATATCAGGGGTAAATACAATTATATAGTTTGGTTATTACCATTTGTAACTCCTTATCCCCTTAAGTGCTGGGGGCTCCCGATGAAATATTTTATGCCGGAAAAATTATTAAAGCACGCGTATGAACTTTTAGATGGAGAAATGTTTATCGTTAACCAGGGTGAAGAAGAAGCTGAAATTCAAAAAGCTATACTTGAGAAATTACGTATCCCATATAAATTTCTGGGAATAATCTCAAGCAAAGCTTTAGAGTATAAAAATTTACGTTACGGATATGTTATAAAAAACGGAGATTAGCCAACAACTTTATCAGCGATTTTGTCACCTAATAAATATCCTCCGATACCACCTATAAATCCGCCTATTGCAGTACCGAATCCGGGACAGATGGCAGTTCCGATTGCAGCTCCGATTTTTGCACCTGCCCAGCCGGCTGCAATTCCTGTTGCAGATTTTACACTTTGTTTTGCTGCAGCTTTTGCACCTCCTTCTTTGTATGCATATCCAATCTCTGCAGCAGATGTAATTACAGTAAGAGGGACAGCAGATTTACCCAGCACTTTTGTTGCTTTGCCGAGTTTAATTTTTTGACCTTTATATTGAACAGTTTTACCTTTTAACAGGTTTTCACTGCGTTTGTATGTTCTAACTGCATTATTTTTTGTTTTCTTTAACTTTTTAGATGTCGTTTTTACGAATTTATGTGCATTTTTGCTTACAGTTTCTGCAGCTGATTTTGCTTTTGTTTGAAGAGCTGCATTTGTATCTGCAACTTTCTTAGCGCCTTTATGATAAGCATTTGTAAGCACAGGAGCTGTTTTCTTAAGTGCATACTGTCCTCCAAGAACTATTGCACCGCCTGCAATTCCTCCTTCCAGCCAGCTAAAGTCTTTTGAATTATTATTTTGCCCTGTACTTGCAAGACTTTTCTGCATATTTTCATACTGCTTCTGGAGTTTATCATATTGTGCCTGCAGTTTTTCAGCACTTGTATCTGACGGAGTTGTTACAACGAGCTGTTCCGGTTTTTGTTGAGTTTCACCAAGACTCAATTTCTGACCAACCAGAATTCGCCTATGGAGTTTTATTATTAATAATTTTATCTGTATTGACAATGTATTGACAAATGGTATAATATAAGTATGAAAGCAAAGTATCAAATCTTCAAAATCAAAGGCAAGAGGTTTATTGTAAAGCTTGATTACAATGAATTAATCAATGATTATGAATATCACATGTACATCAGACATTTAATTATGCCTCAACAAGCTATCGCAGCTTATTTTACCAAAAGCTATGAGACATATAATGAAGAACATAGGCGATATGAGGCGTATAGTGAAAAATATGATATTACTGTTTATTATACATATTTAAAAGATGAAGATATCTTATTGATAACTGCTTTTTACAAAGGAGGTCTATATGAATAGAAAAACCAACATTCCCGAAATTGGTATTGCAGAAATAACAGATTATACC
>CALVEE010000231.1 GCA_944326495.1 Candidatus Gastranaerophilales bacterium
GCAAAAATAAAAATCGGTTTTGCAATACGGTTCAAGCCGATGCCGCAGGCTCGCATAACCGTGATTTCAGAGCTCAAACTCAAGCCGTTTAATGTCATAACCGTTGCAAGCAGAACTCCCATCGGAATTGTCATTACAAAAACTGCCGGCAGATGAAGAATGATTATTAAAAACGCTATTTTAAACGGAATTCCGTACATAGAAATCTGTTTAATCAGTGTAATAAAGGTGTCTGATGCGAAAATAATAGAAGTAAAAACGAGAACTCCCATTATAAACATCTCAATAACCTGCTTCAAGATATATTTATCAAGCAGTTTCATATTTTTTATTTGATATATCAAATTTTCAATAAACTTAATCATATCAGCTCTTTTGTTATTATATCAAAAACGAAAAACAGCGTAAACTATATTTTTTCATCTTCCTTCAAATATTTTACAAAATAAGAGCAAACCGCCGGAACAATGCTTAATATAACAAGAACATTCATGATTCCGAATTTTTGAGCAGCAGCACCTAAAACCGACATACAAAGAGCTACAATTCCCCAGCAAAATCCGTTAATAAATCCGGAAACTATACTTTTATACTGCGGAAGAATTTTCTGCGCCCATACAACCGCAATCGGCTGGGCAAGCATTGTCGTAAACCCGATTATAAAAAATATTATAAGTGAAAATACCGGATGATTTTTATATGTCAGCCCAAACATCAGCATCATCGGGAAAGTTGCCCACATAGAAAAATAAATAACGGGTTTTGAGCCGAAAATCTTTTCAACTCTCGGACTCAAAAACGAGCCTATTGCTCCTGCAAAAACGAATAAAAACAAGGCAAAACCTATGTAAAAAGGAGAATACTCCATTGATTTCCACAAAAACGGCAGTAAAATACAGGAACTATTTGTTATTAAAGATTTCATCATTGCAATAAGCATAAGGTAATTCATCTGCCTGCAGCCTAAAATTTCTTTAAAAGATTTAAAAAATTCCTTATGTTCCGGCTTCTTTTCTGTTTTTGAGAGCTTAGGCACACAGAAAAACATTGTTAAAGCTAATCCCAACCCCAAAATTGACGTATAAGATAGCATTTCGAGTCCCATAACCTGGGTAATTAAAGCCGCAAACAAAGGCCCCAGAGCAAACCCTAACGAGCCCATACTCATAAAAATTCCCATATTTACAGAGCAATTAACTTTAGAAAAATAATTAATAAATCCCATAGCCTGCGGGTGAAAAAAACTTCCGCCTAAACTGCCTAAAATCATAAAAATTAACAAAACCGGAATATTAGGAGCAGAAGGAGTGAGAGGAATAAAAACAGAAGCCAGTATCACCCCCCAGAATATAAAGAACCTTTTAAGAATATTATCCGCAAAAAATCCAAATACAGGCTGCATCATTGAAGAACATATATGAGAGATGCTGATAATAACTGTTGCTATTGCCATGGAAAACCCCAGTTTTGCAGCAATAAAAGGCATAATAGGATTAAGAAATCCGCCGTAAACATCACAGGCCAGATGTGCCAGACATAACCATATAACAGCATTCTTAGTATTTTGTATCCCTTTTTCCATCACTGAATATTATATCCTAAAGCAAAAGCGATAATCAAATCATCTTCCCAAAATAAAGGTTTCGAGTTATAATCAGAATATGAGTTCGGAAGCTGAAGATAAATGTTTAAAAATGGTCGGTCTGGAGCTCATGTTCCTTACCCCGGAAAAATACAGCCACGAAGATGGCATTACTGCTGTTGAACTCGCTAAATTGGTAGATTTACCGCTGGAAGAAGTCAAGAAAAAACTTCAAATACTAAAAGATAAAAATATCGTACGGGTAAAAGGTATTAACCCTAAATACTGGAAATTTGATGAATACAACTTCCAAAGGCTTGATGATGACGACGAAATATTTCACCTTTTATGCAATTTTGAAGATGTGGATTTTGACAGATATTTTACTTACTAAGTTCATTCAGCTATAAATTCCAAAATACCGTCTGCAATACCTTTTGCTGTATTGTATGCAAAATCCGGCGATGAATAGAGCATTGAATCTAAAGGATTTGTCATATAAGCAGCTTCCACAAGAACACCCGCATAATCAGCCGGACGTATAACCCCGTAATTACCTTTTCTTACCCTGTCTTTCCGTGTCTTTGCAGATTTTGTTATTGAATTTTCAAGAATTTCAGCCAAATCTTTTGCATTATCATTATAATAATAAATACTGGTACCGCGGTTTTTTCTTATATTCATAGGTGCATTCCCGATAGAGTTAAGATGGATACTTATAAAAATATTCGCATTGCTGCTTCTTGCAATAGAAATCCTGTCATCGAGAGAAATATTTCCGTCACATTCCCTTGTCATAACAACATTTGCCCCTTTTTGCTTAAGTATAGCCTGCAGCTCCAGTGCTATTTTTAAATTTATATCTTTTTCTTCATCTCCAAGAGCCCCGACAGCCCCTTTTTCATCACCGCCGTGACCTGCATCTATAACAATTGTGCACTCTTCAATACGCTTTGGAAGCTCGCTTACTTTAAAGGTATAAGTTCCGTTTTTTAAACTCACCTGATATGTGTATTTATCCGGCTTCGGTATATTCATTGTATAAACAGAAGTATCCGATAATTGGGGATTATAGACCTTAAAAATAATCTCATTTTCACGTTCCTCTATTGCATATGGAAGATTTTCAGTAAAAGAAATGGTATGCACGGAAGCATTTTTGTATCTGGTATTATTCATATTCAAAAAAACAGGCGGCTCTTTTTGCGGAGAGCAATAAAACTCAAGCCCTGCCTTTGGAACCCAACCGAATTCATCTTTTGATAAAAATAATTTATAAAAATCTCCTTTTGATGCAATAACAGTAACTTTTGTATCCTTGAATAAATGTGCCAGACGTTTTTTATCGGAGAAAGAAGGCGTGCTGAATACCGGAATATTATCTTTTGTAATAACGCCGGATTTCGGTGTTTCGAATTCACAAACCGCCACTTCTTCCTTATGAGGCGCCGGTTTTTTGTAAACCCTGTAAATCTGGGTATTATAGCTTGAGCGTACAATAATTCTGTTTTCGCCGTCATTTAATTTTACAGAATGAGCAAAAGCACCGTTCGGGGCCGTATAAACGCGGATATTGTTTATAAGAATACCTTCGGAATTACTGGCTTTACCGAGAAAAAATGCATAGCCGGAAGTTGTATCAACTTTCTTGGATTTAGGTAAAATAAGCTCAAAAGCCGAAACCTTTGAAGTTAAAAAACATAATACCCAAAATAATAAAACCCATTTCTTCATTGACGTTATTTTAATATAAAATTTTACTGCTTGCAATTTCCATGATAGACTAAACATATGAGCGGAAATTATATACCTTTATACAGAAAATACCGTCCGCAGACACTTGAACAGCTTGTCGGACAGGAGCATATAAAAAAGACTCTGACTAATGCTATTGAGCTCGGGAAAATTGCACATGCATTTTTGTTCACAGGCCCGCGCGGGACAGGCAAAACTTCTACGGCCAGAATTCTTGCAAAATCTCTGAATTGCAAAAACGGCCCTACTATTCACCCCTGCGGAGAGTGTGAAAGCTGTCAGGATATCACAAATTCAATTCCGATTGATGTAATCGAAATTGATGATGCAAGCAATAGAAAAGTAGAAGATACTCAAAATATAATAAAAAAAATCCAGTATGTTCCGGTTCACGGAAAATACAAAATCTATATTATAGACGAAGTCCACATGCTCACAAATCACGCTTTTAATGCGTTATTGAAAACACTTGAGGAACCGCCCGAAAATGTTATATTCATACTTGCAACAACAGAAGTCCATAAAGTTTTAGACACCATTAAGAGCAGATGCCAGAGATTTGATTTCAGAAGAATTACAACAGAAGATATCGTAAAACATTTAAGATATATTTCCGATGAAGAAAAAATAAACATCTCTGATGATGCGTTATTTACAATTGCAAAAAATTCGGCAGGCGGTATGAGAGACAGTATTTCTCTTCTTGACCAGCTTAGTCTGCTCGGGATTTCAAAAGAGGTTACAGCCGATGATGTTAACGCTATTCTCGGGAGAATTTCTTTTGATGTGTTAAATAAAATCAGCAATAAAATTATTTCATCATCTCCTAATGAAGCATTAGAAGTTTTAAATGAGATTTATAATTCAGGAAATGAACCTTTGCAGATTTTAACGAATCTTTCCGAGTACTTTAAGAACCTGCTTATTGTAAAAAACTGCAGGGCAGAATTGTTAAGCGAATTAACAGGACTTAATGAAGCGCAGCTTCAGGAATTAAATAAACAAAAAGAACAGCTTGAAACACAGCAGATAGTATTTTTGCTTGAGAGAATTACATATTATATAAAAGAAATAAAACTTGCTTCCAATCAGCATTTATGGCTTGAAGTCGGGATTATAGACTTAGCAAATATGAATGAGAATTCCAAACTGCTTGAACTTCAAAACCGTATAAAAGCCTTAGAAGCAAATGGTATCCCATCTGCCGCTGCAAAGCCTGCTGTACATCATCTGCAGCCTTCTGCAACGGTTGAACCTGTAACCAGACCGGCTCCTATTTATCCGGCAGAAAAAACTAAAGAAATTACGACAGAAAAACAGGAAAGTCCGGAAGTCGAATTCTCTCCGCCGCTAATATCTAAAAAAACCGACGGGAGTGATATACAGACTTTATGGCAGACTCTTTTGATAAATATTAAGAGCCCTGCAACAAAAGCTCTTCTTAATCTAGCCACTCCTGTAAAAATTTCGGCAGAAGAAGTTATTATTACATTCAAAAATGATAAACTTGTTTCTCAAATCAATGATACAAATAAAAAACAAATGCTTATAGAAGCTGCAAATACTATTTTTAATCAAAGCTCAACTCCTGTAATTGTAAGGCTTCCGCAGGCAGGGGACAACACTCTCCAACAAAAAAACTCACAGCCGGCATCAATTCCGCAACCGCAGGAAAAACCGCTGGAAAATATTACAGTTAAAGAGCCGGAGCCGCCTGTAGATACAGCAAAAGAAATTACGGCAGCAAATAACACGCCTGAAAAAAAAACAGAAGAAACTCCGAAGAATAAAGAAAGACTCGAATCTGATCAGGAAAAAATGGTTCTGGAGCTTTTTGACGGAAAATTTATTGAGTAATTAATAATCAATATTTTTCTGTTTTACATCAATAATTTTTTGCGCCCCGGTATATTTAATATTAACCTCTTTTGCTGCTGAAGTTCTTTTAATTTCTGCGACCTGTTGATTAGAATCAAGAGTAGCATCTAAAAATTCAAACTCTCCATCATCAGTTTCTCTGGCTTCAATATATCTTACCGGCTGGATATTATATGGGCTTCTAAATAGAGTTCTAAAGTTTTTGCCTTTACCCGAAAATTCTGTAACACTGCTTATTGCACCATCCTCTGCAACTTGGAACATTGTATACTTATTATTCACTTTTTCATCAAATATGGTAACAATAGTCTTTGCAGTCCCGTCATCACGTATATTGCGTTCTATTTTTGAAATTAATGCCCCGGAATCCTTATCCCGCTCAAAGATTTTCTCAATCCTTGTACTGTCCTCTGCCGGATAATAATCTCGTGCAAAGTCGCCGCCGAATTCTCTGATATAAAGCAATTTGCCGGATTTATCATAAAACCGCTCGCCATTAATTGAATTCATATCAAAGCTATAAGGAAGCTCAAGCTTAGACGGCGTTACTTTATTGAGTTCATCAACCCTTGTCAGGACATACATACTGTCTTTATCAAACTTCGGCCTTACCATAACCTGATTATAATTAGATAATGCAGAAAGACTCGACAAACTAGCCTTTAATCTTAAAGGATTTGGTGATTCACTTATTAAATTTTGTTCAACTTCTTTATTATATTGCACGCTTGCCCTAAATGTTATTGGATTAATCATAAAAAAACCTTATGTTTTTACTAACCTTATAAATTAATAAAAACATTTACCTGAAAAAAATTGCCTTATTTTGGAGTTGTTCTGTTATTATTTAAATAATTCTTAACATTTGGCGCAATAGATATATTTTGAAGCATCATATTATAACGCTTCAAATCCCCTATATTAGAGGCTTCCTGCAGCAAATCGCGCCTTGTTGAAATTTGCATTTTTTCATTAGCTTCTTCTTTATTATTTTTTGCATCAATCTTTCTTATAACAGAATCTATATCGTGGGAGGTTGAGATGCCGTATTTTGAAGCAAAACTCTTAACAGGCATCCCGGACTGTAATCTATACAGCCATTGTATTGAATACTTATCGTTTTCTGAAAGCGAAGCTACTCCGTACTGATGCGGAGTATACATAATATCCTCTTTATACGGACTATGTCCGAGCCCGAGCGCATGGCCAACTTCGTGCAAAATTGTATGATAAACCTCTATATCACTATCATACTGCTGATGAATTCTGCCGTCCGTAAGCCCGATAGAAACTTCTGCACCGTAAAGTCTACCCTGCGCATCCCAGTTAAAATAGCAATGCCCGAGGGCTTGTCTGTCTACGCGTTTCCAATCCACATTAATATTTGATTCCAGAAGAACATTTGTTATTCGAAATCTAAGTTTCCCTCCTGTTGCTGCAGACCAGACAGTAAAAGCATCCATAACCATTTTTCTGAACTTTGCATCCTCACCCGGTTTGGAATAAAACTTCATTGGTGCAATATAAACAGCCAGATTATTCACCGGCCATCTCATCACACTTCCGTTTTTCACACTGCCATTAAGATATGTCCTTCTCTGCATATTATTAATATATCACATTTTTTAGAGTTTAGAAATACCTTATTTTAGTCTATGTCATAATGTAGCATCGACACAACCTTAACTCCGGACGCTTCAATTTTTTCTCTACCTTTTAACGGATCAAGCTCTATGATAAATGCAGCCGCAACAGGCTCAGCCCCAACCCGTTTAACTAAATTGCATGCTGCTGCCGCAGTACCGCCTGTCGCCAGCAGGTCATCTATTACAAGAACTCTGTCACCTTCTTTTAAGGCATCCGAATGCATTTCAATAGTATCAGTGCCATATTCCAGAGAATAACTCTCTTTTATGGTTTCAGCTGGAAGCTTATTTGGCTTTCTTATCGGAATAAAACCCGCATTCAATTTATAAGCCAATGCCGCACCAAAAATAAATCCTCTAGACTCAATCCCCGCAACATAATCAATTTTCTCACCCTGAAATTTTTCAGCAAGAAAATCTATCATATACTGCATAGACATACTATCCTTCACCGCGGTAGTAATGTCAAGAAATAATATACCTTTCTTCGGAAAATCAGGAACTTCTCTAATATGTTCCCTTACATAATCAAAACAATCTTTTGATACCATCATTGCTATTTATACCTCTTGTAATTCTAATTCTTTAACTTGTTCTTTTTCGACATTTTGTTGTTCTGCAATACATTCCATAACTAAACCGTGGGTAGTTTTCCCCCAGTTCATATCCTTCTTGCAGAATAATATTTTACCACAAATAAACAACTCCATTGGAAACCATATAATAAGAAAATAAACCGTTGTCTCCAGCGCCTGTTTCAGAGCGCGCATTCTCGGAATAGAATCATATTTTCTTAAACTATATCTGATTGCAAGCACAAAACCGACACCTACAACCATAGAAACAATTAATGACGACCATAATACATTATGCAGACTATACGGATCTATTTTATCCGTTAGAAACTTAACAACTCTGAAAACAACTTCCATCATGAACCATAAAGGCATGATAAACTGTGTTATATAAATTGCCATATCAAACCTTGCTCTTAGAGACATTTTTTTTGATTTCATAGCTTCGCCAAAATACTCTAAATATCTTCTAATTGTCCCCTCAAGCCATCTTCTTCTCTGGCGGAAAAGCGGCTTCAAGCTTATTATTCCTTCTTCATACACACAAGCTTCCAAGCAGAATCTTACATCCCACCCCTTGATATGCAGCCTGGTAGACATATCCAAGTCGTCCGTAATTGTATAATTATTCCAACCGTTAATATCTTCAAGAGCCTCTCTTTTAATCAGCTCCCCGTTTCCTCTAAGCTCTACCGCTCCTTTAATAGCATCTCTTCCGGTCTGTAGATAAGTGTCAAGCGTATATTCATTATTTTGACATCTGGTTAAAAAATTTACATCTTTGTTTCTTATAATCTTTCTTGCCTGTACCGCACCTACATCAGCAGGTTCCAGCTTTGATATCATTTTATTAAGAAAATCCGGTTCTACAGTCGCATCAGCATCAAAAACTAAAACTGCGTCCCCCTTTGCAATTTTAAAAGCATCATTCAATACTGCTGATTTCCCCGGAAAAGCATCCCTTTCTCTAATCAATGCACGCACATTCTCATGCTTGCTCTCTAAATTCCTTATAACAGAAGCAGTATTATCAGTACTTCTATCGTCTATCACGATTACTTCAAAATTCGGATAATCCATTTTTAAAATATTCTCTACAGTATATCCGATAACACTATCTTCATTATGCGCAGGAATCATAACCGTTACAAAAGGCTTGTAACTTTCGTTTACAACCGGCGGAAATTTTTTCAACTTGCGTTTTTGATACTTCATAGCTGCAATTGAATAAAGCCCGTATACAACCATACAAACACACAATATTACAAACCCGACGACCGTGTTAACATGGTTTTGAAAAACGTATAAAAACACGCCCAAACAAGATAAAATTATAAATAAAAGTACTCTTTCCCTCATAATCTCCCGAGTTGTCTGATGATTTTATACTGCCACACCAATAGATTATACCAAAAACATTATGGCTTGGGTAAAATTTGAGTCCAATGTTACAATTCTTAATAAACTTACGTTTGTTTTTTTCTACTCTAAGGTCTCACCCTCTAAAGAAATATTACGAATTTACCACAAAAATAACTCCAACTTTACATTTCTTAACAAAACAGACAAAAAAAGGCAATTTTTGAAAACGTAAATACTTTATATATACATAAGAGATATTTAAAAGGAGCAAAAAAGATGTTATTCACAACAGAAACTATTTCAAACAAAGAAATCGAATCAATCAATAATTTCTTCAATGACTTCGAAGCTGTTGA
>CALVEE010000232.1 GCA_944326495.1 Candidatus Gastranaerophilales bacterium
TATCCTCTGTCTTGGATTTACTCCACGCTCACAGAGCTTCACCTTTAAGCCTCACGGCTTAGCAGGTTCAGTCTGTTCGCTATCCGGACTCACGTCCGTCCGCAAATCCGCTCCCGTAGGGCGAGGAGCTTTGTAAGCCTTATCGGCTTCGTTCATACACAAGCCTATTCCAGTCGGGTAAGACGTTCTATCTTATCTGACTTTGTTTTCATTCCCCTGCAGCAGGCGCTTGATGTTTTCTCTATGCAAATAGACAATGTAAACTGCACCCAGTGCACAATATGCCACATACGCAATCGGCGCGCTAAGATAAAACATTACAAAAGGAGAGATTATAAGCGCAATTATAGAACCTACTGAAACATATTTGGTAGTATACGTTACAATTCCCCAAACAAGCGCTATAATAAGGCCTACCATAAGATTAAGCGCAAGTATCGTTCCGACACCGGATGCGACAGATTTTCCGCCTTTAAATTGAAGAAATATCGATTTGCTGTGCCCGATTATAACCGCAACAGCAGCTAATACAGGAGCTAAACCGAGTGAAGAGCCTGCCGAAATAAAATGTTCTGCTAAAACTACCGGCAATGCCCCTTTTAAAGCATCTAAAAGCATTACTATAAAAAAGTATTTCTTGCCCAAAACCCTTTTAACATTTGTCGCGCCGGTAGAGCCTGAACCTACTGTTCTGATATCCTGACCGGTCTTTGCTTTTACTATTAAATATCCGGTCGGAATTGAGCCGATTAAGTAGGCAGCAACTATTGTTAATATAAGTTCTAATAATTTATAAATCATTTTCATCCTCCGTTTTTAACATTATAACATGATTTTGTTTAGAAGAAGTCCGGCTTGTAAAATAGACGGATATCATTTAAAATCAAGTTATGGATTACAAGTTTTTAGACAGCTCTGTGGATGAAGAAAATATTATTTTGCCTGACTCTGACAAAATAAATCCTTTTCTTTTAAAAAATAATTATGCTGAACTGATTAAAGCTGTCGATTTTATTGCTTCTGATGATATTACATTGTATATCCACGGATTTCTGGGAACTGGGAAAAGACAATTTATAAATTATGCTGCGGATTTTCTAAGCAATGATGTAATAAAACTTGAATATTACTGCAAATCATCTACTGTCTGCGACGATATACTTTTATCTTTTATTGATACTATAGAGAAAAATGCTATATCAAAAGCTGTTAATCTAAATACAAAAATTACAACTCTTGCGGTAAAATTTCAGCAGTATGTTTCTTCAATAAAAAAGCCGTTTATTATAATTCTGCATTCTTTTGATGATATTCAGGAGGGAAATACGAATCTTATAACAAACTGCCTTGAGCATATTATATCAGGCTCGAATGTTAAAATTATCATATCAACACGAGCTATGGTACAAAATATTCTCGGGGAGATTAATATTGACCGGAAGATTTTCCTAAAAGCTTTTTCAAAAGAAGTCTTTAAGGAGTTTTTAATTTCAAATAAAATTGAATGCACCGACACAACCCTTGAAGATTTTTATAAATATACACGCGGTTATTACTACTATACAGCACTGTCTGCCAAAATTATTCAGGCAATGAATATTTCGCTGAATGAATTTCTTGAAAAATACACGAATTCCGGCATGAATTTCGATTCATTTCTGGGTTTAACATATGTAAATCTTATTCCATCTACTATACGTAATTTTTTCTGGTTCTTACGGACAGTAAGACACGGTTTGACTATTAATGCGCTTGCAGTTTTTGAGCTTTACGATGAATTCTCGCTTGAATACCTGAAATCAAACCTTATGATATTTCAGGTCGGTGAGACTGTTTATGTTCAGGACTATTTTCAGCAGAATATAGATATCTCAATTCCTGCAAAAACAGAGATTAAACTTCATAAATACATAATAAGTATCTATGAAAAACAGCTTAAAGAACCGCTTCAAACCCGTGAGATACTAATTTCCAGACAAGCGTTAAGAGCAGAAATAGAATATCATAACAAATGTATTAAAGAAATTGAAGCCGGTAAAAAAGCGGAAACTGCAGCACCAGAACAGGCTCCAGCTCCAGAAAAACCAAAAGAAACTCCTCAAGTTCCTGAAAATATTGATAGTATGCTTCAAAATGCAAGAAAGCTTGCTGAAGAAAACAAAAATACAGAAGCCATTGACGAATACTCGAGAATTCTTGACAGCAAAGATATTACACCAGGTGTGGTTAATACTATAAGGCTTGAGCTTGCAAGATTATATAAAGAGATAAATGAATACTCAAAAGCACAGCATTATTATGAGCTTGCAGAAGCTTATTATAAAAAACATAATGAAGTTATAAATTTGAATTACTTATATTATGAACTTACTGCGCTCTATTATTTGATGTATAAATATGAACGTGCTATTGAAACAATAAAAAAAGTTATCTATTCTGTAGACACTCCGCAATCCTTGATGGTTTCATCCTGCACTCTTTTAGGCAATATCTATTCTGCCATAAATAATCCGGATGAAGCTTATTCATACTACCAAAAAGCTCTGGACTCATTAGATGAAAACACTTCTGATGAAACGCTTGCAGAGCTCTATTTTAAATACGCACTAGCAAGCGACGACAGGGGGGATGAGCGTAATGCGTTTGAATATTACTTCAAATGTATTTCAATAGACAATAATAACCCGTATAGAGCGCTTGCATACTCTAATATGGCATCCTGCTATTTTGAAAATGAAAACTATTCTGATGCGGAAGATTGTTTCTTAAAAGCGTATAATATAGAAAAATCAAACAATAACTATGACGGCATATATTATACGGCCTCTAATTTAGCAAAAATATATGTAAAAGAAAAATCTGCAAAAGCTCTTGATTTTCTACTTGAAGCAAAACAGAGCGCTGAATTTATTAATGAAGATTTTTATATACTGGAATCCTCTATTGCTCTGGGAGATTATTACTATAACAATGTTTCATTGAATAAAAAAGCATTAACAGAATATATGAAAGCAAGAAAAATTGCCCAGACGCTTGCCGGATCTGTTGATATCTCAAAGATTGAGCAGAGAATACAGGATATGAAACTCCGGATGGATAAAGAAGTTTTTGACGAGATTGAGAATAAATATGGCTGATTTTGAAATAAAAACAAATTTCACAAAATATAAAACTTTATTTTTGGAAGAAAATTCAAAGCTTAATTTGATTTCTAAGAAAGATGAAGAATTTTTGTATGAAAAACATATTTATGATTCTCTTGCAATAAAGCTTTTCTTTGAAAAATACGGAATATCAAGCGGCAGGCTTCTTGATATCGGCTGCGGCGGTGGGTTCCCGTGCGTCCCGATTGCAATAGAGTTTCCGGATATGAAAGTTACAGGTATTGACAGTATCCAAAAAAAAATTAATGCTATAAACAGAATAAAAGAAGGCTTGGCTCTGGAGAACCTAGAGACAATATGCGGCAGGGTTGAGAATTTAAAGGCGCAAAAATTCGATATAATTACAAGCCGTGCTGTTGCAAAGCTTTATAAAATTGCAGAATACGCGCTTCCTCTTTTAAAAAAAGACGGATATTTTGCAGCATACAAATCAAAAAAAGCCATTGAAGAATTAGAGGAAGCTAAGCCCGTTTTAGCCAGATACAAGGCCGAAATTAAAGACATAATTACCTACACGCTTCCGCTTGAAGAAGTATATGAGCGAAACTTGATTATCATAGGTTTTTAATAAAAGGAATTTTACTTTTAATAAACTTCAAACCAACCCCTATATAAGTTGTAATAACCATTGTAAGGACAAAATACAAATATGTATTTTGAACAGGGTTAAAAATCCAGTAAATATTATGTTCATTCCTTTCACTAATTGGAATACCATTTATCCAGAAGATTACAGCCGTTATAATATACATTACAAAGAGGTGGTTTGCCATAATATGATAAGTATTTTCACCCACAAGCTTAATAAATTTAATATCTTTTAAATATTCATACGTAACATTGATAAAAAACAGCGAAAACCAGATACCCGTAAGACTGGTAAGCACCGGCACAATAATCTGGCTGTCAAAACGCGCCCAGACCAGCACAAAGCTCAAACCGATACCATGAACCGGATCAAAGTCTCTGTTAAAATGCCATAAAACAGCCTGCAGGCATATAACAGCGCCGAGAATTTTGGGAGTAAATATATTATAATTTCCGTGAATTTTTGTTGTATATAAATGTCCTAAATATACAAAAAATAGAGAAAACATTATCCTTATCGCAATAAGCGTAACCGGATCAAGAACAATCATCTTTGATAAAGGTATTGCACTCACTCCGAGTACTGTATAAAATACTCCTCTAATCCATTCTTTCTTTTCTCTTAAAAACCTTTGCAAAAATAAGAAAGTAATCATTGTCATAAATAACTGCGTTACAAACCACATCGGGCAGGACAGATCAAACTGATGCCCGTTAAGAAATGGAGTAATAAAAAAGTTTTTAAAAGACAATTCCATACCCCAAAATTTGCCGGTAAGTTTTGCTAAAAGTACCGTAATTCCAGCATAAAACGCAGAGTATAAAAAATATAAAACTAAAAGACTCTTAACCCTGCGTTTAATAAATTCCACAACTTTATCAAGGTATTTATCTTTAAAAAGCATTCCTGAAATAAAGAAAAATAAAGAAAGCTGAAAAGAATACGGGGGAAACATGTCAAACATCCTGAATTCCAGATGCCCTGATACAACCAGCGTTATTGCAAGAGCTTTCAATAGATTAATTTTGTCTGAAAAAATTTTGTCCATAAAAAAATTTTAACATAAATTAAAATATATTTATGATATTATGAAGTCAATAATTGAGGGGAAAGAGAATGAACACTGCCGAATATTTAATAAAATGTTTAGAAGAACTTGGAGTTAATGATTTTTTCGGGCTTCCCGGAGATTATAATTTTAATCTTTTATATGCCGTAGAAAATAACCCGAATACACGCTGGATAGGATGTACAAATGAATTGAATGCGGGCTATGCGGCAGACGGCTATGCCCGTTTAAGAGGGTATGGCGCTATAATAACAACTTATGGCGTAGGTGAATTAAGCGCCATAAATGCAATTGCCGGAAGCATGGCTGAAAATGTGCCGGTTGTAAGTATTGTGGGCGTTCCTGCTACAAAATGTATCAATAATAAAACCTGCGTGCACCATAACTTTCAGGATGTAAATTATTACGCCTGCTATGAGGCGCATAAACCGGTTACGGCAGCAGCGGCTTATCTTACAAGAGATAATGCAAAAATTGAAATTGACAGGGTTCTGAAAGTTCTTGTTAAAGAAAAGAAACCCGTCTATATTGCAATCCCTCTTGATATAGCTAAAATGGAAATCTCCGATAAAAAGGTTTCATACGACTGGACAAGCGATGAGGAAACCTTAAAACTTGTATCTTCTAAGATTGCCGCAAAGATTAATAATTCTAAAAAGCCTGTAATTTTAGGCGATGTTCTTGTAAAACGCTTTGACTCACGGATAGAATATAAAGAATTTGTTTCAAAAAGCGGAATTCCGGTAACAAATTTCCTTATGGGAACAAACCTTATTGATATGGATTACGAAAAATATCTCGGCGGTTATTACGCAAAATTTGAGAACCCCGCTGCACAAAAAGCAGTTGAAGAAACTGACTGCCTGATTGCAGTCGGAGCGGTTTATACAGATTTAAATGCCTTCGGGTTTAACCTTCCGTATAAAATAAATGACCATATCGCAATTTATGGAACTTATACTTATGTTGAAGGCGAACGTTATAATAATGTCAAAATGTCAGATGTTTTAGAAGCAGTTACCAAACTTATTGATAAAAAAGATATTTACATAGAAAAGCCAGAAATCGGTTATGAGCATCAATCCGGCGGAGCAGAAGCCTTAAGCTCAAAATATATTTATCCCCGCTTGCAGGAATTTTTGAAAGAAAATGATATTTTAATTGCAGAAACCGGAATTGTCCCGCACGGCGTAGCTCCGATGAAATTCCCACATAACGTTGAGCTCCAAACCCAGACACTCTGGGGTTCAATAGGATGGGGAACGCCAGCGGCGCTTGGAGTATGCCTTGCTAAACCTAAATCAAGAGTTATTTTGATAACAGGCGAAGGCTCGCATCAGCTTACGGCAATGGAAATCGGTAATATGCTTAGAAGAGGGGTTAAGCCGGTTATTATTGTTTTGAACAATAACGGCTATACAATTGAGCGGGTATTGTCAGACAAGCCGGAAGATAAATTTAACGATATTATGCAGATGAATTATTCAAAATTTGCACGAGTATTTGAAGGTGATGTCTGGGCAACAAAAGTTACCACAGCAGAAGATTTTGACAAAGCCCTAAAAGTAACGCAGATAATGAATAAAATGTGCTACATTGAGATATGTACAGACGCAATGGATATGCCGAAACTTACGGAAGACTTGATATCTAATTTTCGGAGTAATAACAAATTAACAGAAAAATCGACACCTGAACAATACTGCGAACCGCCGGCACAGAAAAAATCCAAAGGTCTTGATTTTGAAACAGTTGTGCATAAAGGCATAGGAGAGGGTGAATGAAAAGATTATTTGTAATATCCGGCTCCTCCGGAGTAGGTAAGGGAACCGTTATAAAGGAATTTCTAAAAAGACATCCTGAATTCAGGCTCTCTATCTCCTGTACAACCCGCAAAAAACGCGAAGGCGAGCTTCATGGTGTTAACTATTTCTTCTTAACACCGGAAGAATTCAAAAAATGTATTGAAAATAACGAATTTTTAGAGTGGGCAGAATTTTCCGGCAACCACTACGGCACAAAACGAGAATTTGTTGAAAACTGCCTAAAAAACGGAGAGAATTTGATTTTAGAGATTGATACTAAGGGGGCATTGAATGTAAAAAAACTCATGCCGGAATCCGTATTAATCTTCATTGCGCCTCCATCCTTAGAAGAATTAGAATCACGCCTTCGCGGCCGGCACACCGAAACAGAAGAAGCTATCCAAAAACGCCTTGCTTCAATAAAACTGGAGCTTGAAAACTCAAAACAGTTTGATTATCAAATCATAAACGATACCGTCGATAAAGCAGTAAAAAATTTAGAAACAATTATCTGCAGCAAATAAGTTTTTCCCCTTATAAAGGAAAAACTCTTGATTTTTTGCAAGTTTTGTACCGTATAAAAGAAAAAGCCGGAGTTATAATTTTCTCCGGCAACTTGTTTCATAATACCAATATCTTACATCTGATTATTATTCTTCTGTTTCAGACTTATCATCCAAGAGTGTTTCAACTGCGTCATCCAATTTATCTAAAATATCACGGCCACAAATTCTGTAAAACCAAGAGCCGTTTTCATTACGGAAACGCTGGTTAGCAGCCTTATCACGATATTCCTCATAACAATTCTTAACAACACTCAAAGCGTCCTGGCCTTTTTCGCTAAGAGTTTGTTCACTGTAATGATCAATAATAGCTTTCATTACAGGAACGACTTCGCTGTTTGAAAGTCTCGTACTGCCTCTTTCTGCAGCTATCTGTTCAAAAAAACCATTGTCATAACAGTTCTTTTCAGAGTAATATCCTTTTAAGAAATCTTCAACATTATCTTTGTTGATTTTCTTAATATATGCTTGCATTCTTTGAAACTCATTATCATTTGTATATCCGCTTATATCTTTACAAAATCTAACTCCCATAAGATTTGGGTTATCAGATGCAAGTCGTTCAGCTTGCGCATCTAAAGTCTCATTTTGAGTTTTATTTTCTTCAGGTTTCACTACAGCTTCAGATTTTGAACTATTAGCTGTGTCAGAAGGTTTTTCAGTTTTTAAGGTGTCTGGATCAACTTCTGTACCTTTCATGTCAGAGATATTATGCTTTTTATTATCTACGCCCACACATCTGCCATTAGCATAGACATATCTTGGTTTTATACCTTCAAGCTTAATGAGTTTATTGTCTCTGATTGTATAGTAATTGCCATTTTTATCCTGATAACAATTTGGAACCTTTTGTGAAGAAGTCATACCATCTTCAGCTTCCGTCAAATCGCCATTTTCAACAAGATTTTTTACCTCTCCTTGAATAGTCTTCGCTGTGCCATCATCAAATTGATCTATATCAGTTGGAATAATTACTCCTTCTGCTTTTAAGTCTGCTTTAACATCCTCAACGACCAAGTTAGCATTTACAAAATCAGTATCTTCGCTAGATATACCATTTAAGAAATTATAATCTTTCGTAATCCTTGCACTCAATTCTTCGGCTTCTGCTATTCTTATACGAGCATAAACTTCTTCAAATTTTTCAGCAAGTTTATTTAAGTTAGACTTATCAAAGCTATTTTTTGTAGTGGTCGATAGATTTTCCAACTCGGTTCTAGCTTTATCTAATTTATCACAATCACCTATTCTGGCTGAAACATCTTTTGCTTTATTAACAAGCGCGTTTACTAAAGAACCAACAGTCTCCTTTGCATTTTTCTTCGCTGCATTATCAGTAGGAAGGTTTGTAGCAATATATCTTATAATACTTCTGTTATCATTATTATCTTTACCATCAGCATCATTATATTCATCATTCCAATAGCTGATTAGTTTTAGTATGCCTTCATTACTGTCTGATTTAGTTACATAAACTTGCAAAGCATCATATTTTTTACCTGCAATTTCATCTCTTATCGTTGTTATATCGTGCGTAATACCTTCATCAGCTTCTAAATTCTTAAAGCTGTATTTGGCATCATTGAAATTATAGCCCATTTTATCTAATGCTAATTTATTTTCATCTAAAGCGAGTAATGCTTTTCTCAATTCTTTTGAGTCTAATTCTTTATACACAGCTTTTAAAGCATCGAGTTTTTCTTCAATCTTTCCGCCTTTATCTAAAGCTGTTTCAAGTTTAGCTTCCTGCTCGTCTGTTAAAGTTTTTGAATTTTCTTTATAGGATTTTAAAACAGCTTTCAATTTGTCATACTGTTTTTGCATTAATTTATTTTCAGCTTTTTCTGCGTCTGTTTTTCCGCTGTCGGAAGAACCAGACTCACCCCACGGGTTTTTGAAAAGATCCTTCAACCAGTTATTCCCGCCATTAACTCCATTCATCCAATTTCCGTTATTGAAAGAATTTAATGTCTGCTGAACTGCAAGACGCGGATCTAATAAACTGTTTCCAAACATCATAACTTCCGGAAAATCAAAGATTGCAGCATTAAAACTTGGTGTCATATACATAATACTGTTTGCCGAATTTCTTGCATTCCACATATTCCAGGAAAGATTTATTGAATTGCCCGGATCCTGGCTTATCATTGATGAATTTATACAAGAAAAATAGAATGGAAACATATTTTTATCCTCATTTATAATATCCTTATATATATAAAGTTGTTGATTTGTAAAAAATTGACTTTTTTGTTAAGTTTTCTTAATATT
>CALVEE010000233.1 GCA_944326495.1 Candidatus Gastranaerophilales bacterium
GCACAGTGCCTTACGGATAACGATGTTTGTGTTGTAATTTCTGCAAGCGGAAACCCTAAATATCTTTTAGGAGTTCTAAATCAGGCTGATAAAGTTAATTGCAGAACAATAGCACTTACCTGCAACCACGATGCAATGATTTTGGAAGAGGCCGGACTCGGAATTTGTGTTGAAGTCGGGCCGGAGGTTATAGCAGGCTCTAGCAGAATGAAAGCCGGTTCTGTTCAAAAAATGGTACTGAATATGCTCTCAACCGGTGCTATGATTAAAATCGGCAAAACCTATGAGAATTTTATGATAGATTTAATGCCGACAAATGAAAAACATAAAGACAGGGCAATAAGGATTGTTGCAGAAATTGCAGGGGTAAATCATTCAAAAGCTCTGCAGACTCTGCTTGAATGCGATTGGAGTGTTAAAACTTCAATTATGATGCTAAAATGCAACCTGACCAGAGAACAGGCAGAAGATACGCTGCGACGGAACTGCGGAGTCTTAAGAAGAGCTCTCAACAGTTTTTCTAAGCTTTAAAATACTCTTCAACAGATTGAACCATAATATCAGAGTAACTGTTCATAAGAGACGGATTGCTCATTCTTTCTCTGCCTTTAGGCGAAATCATAAATGCAACTTCCCATAATACGCGCAACTGTCCAAGATAAATTTTAGGAATAAAAAATACTGGTTCAATATTTGTAAATGACCCCTCCCCGAAATCAGAGATTTCGACCCTCCCACACAGAGGTCAATCTGGCGGAGCGGGTAAGCTCCAAACCAGGCGTGACGGGCCCCTCGCCCCTTGCGGGAGCGGATTTGCGGACGGACGACACGAACGTTAGTGAGTTAGTCCGGATAGCGAACAGATGGAGCCGGCTAAGCCGGTTAGGCTTAAAGGCGGAACTCTGTGAGCGTGAAGCAAATCCAAGACAGGGTAGAATTTCAAGTTGAGCCCTAAGGCGAAACTTAGAAATTCGGGTGGGGGATAATTAATAATGTTATTGTTGGGTTTCACCCAACCTACGTTCTAAGCTCTAAAATACTGTTCGACAGACTGTACCATTATTGAAACTCCCTTTTACAGGCTTTTTTCTACCGCTCGTTTCAACATAGTCTGATAATATCTTGCAACATCATTATCTGAAACAACATTTTTGTCTAAATTGGTTTCAAATATTACCCCGGATTTTTTTCCGGAATTCTTTTCCCACATATTGAGCTGGCTATTTTTAGCTATAGTTAATACTTTTTTTATATATTTTTTAGTCAAAGACTGCAAATAATCACTATTTTCTTTAGGATTTTGCGGGGTTCTAAATGAGGAATTAAATGCTTGTTCCTGTGGAAGTAACTCCCGTAGCTGTAATTCCAGATTTCTTCTTGTTATTTTACTTTCTTTATACATTTGATTTATTTTATTTTTAGTAGAAGTTTTATTAATATCTTCTCCAGGAAGGCTGGTAATTTTTGAATATTTTCCGCTTGGATTTAATACATAAGATACATTCATATTATTTTTCATGTGTGTAGCATAATCTTGCATACTCAAAGGTCTCTCAACAATATGTCCATGTATAGAAGATGCACCTTTGGGGATTCTTGCTTTAGAATAACTCGCCAAAATTCCATCAGCAGTTCCATCTGCTATTAAATGAACCTGCGAATCTTTCCAAATGACAGCTCTTTCAAACGGTTCTTTGGCTTTTAGTGCTTTATCTACCATATTTCTTGCAAAATTAAAAGCTGATGATTCAGACTTAAATTTAATTGTTCCGTCTTCCAGCATATAACCAATATTTTCTGGATTAATATTTTTTACATTAAATTTACGAGTTAACATTGTTGGGTTTATGTTCATAGTAGGGTTCTCCTTTGTAATTGGCAGGTTATAATTTACACAAAAACCATATCCTGTAGACTTAATAACTTATTTCTTTACGATTTTTGCAATAATATCTTTAAAATTTAGCTTGCTCAT
The DNA here is from genome assembly GCA_944326495.1 of Candidatus Gastranaerophilales bacterium. GTDB lineage: Bacteria > Cyanobacteriota > Vampirovibrionia > Gastranaerophilales > Gastranaerophilaceae > CAG-196. Next base: position 1,976 of record CALVEE010000233.1, read on the forward strand.
AGCTTCACGCATAGTTTTTTCTTGAATTTCAGCTTTTGACCTGTTCTTGTTAATGAATTTATCAGGAATTTCAAATGCTACCTCATCTAAGGTTTTAAGAGCGTTTTTCTTGCCTCCTTTAAACGCAGGAGTTTGAGTTTGTGGTGTTACTACCGGATTAATTGTTGTCATAATTTGCACATCCTTTCATAGAGATTTGTTACAACTGTTTATTCTACACATTATTATAAAAACATTTAATAAAAGAATATTGCCTTTTTGTTACAAATCTTTACAAAATCTTATTAAATAATGAGGAAGATAAGCTTGTAGTACTCGCAATAGAAGATGAAATTCCTAATATCACAAAAGCTTTAATTTTTGAAACTCAACAACCGATTTAGCCATAATATCTGCATAATCTGACATCAGGTTTGCATCTTTGAGTCTTTCTCTGCCTTTTTGGGATGACATAAATGCAACTTCCCAAATTACACCTGGAATTTGAAGGTAGTTAAGAGGAGTCTTTAGGAGTCCTGTTCTGTTGTCATTCACAGAGGACTGTGCATAATCCTGTTTTTCCTGAAATATGAATTTATCCGCAGACGAAATAGCTTCATGTTTGGGAATCCATTCATCAAAATTCTTTTCCATTATGTTTGCAAGTATAATACTGTTCTGTTTTGGTTCGCCAGAAACACCTTTATCTCTGTAATAGATTTGGGTTCTGTCCTGAGTTGGTTTTGCTGACGAATTTACGTGTACAGATATAAATAAATCTGCCTTGTTCCTTGATTTTACCATTTCTTCTTCTATCAAACGCCTTTTGCCCTGTAAAAATATTACCTTTGCACCTTTTGCACAGAGTTTATCTATCAATTTCATCGCATTATCATAATTTAACAACCACTCGTCATCCAATCCTTTGAGTCCGGGAGTTCCTATATCCGTATTTGCCTGTGAATAACCGTGTCCGGCATTAACAATAATTGTTTTCCCCGAAAGAGCACCAGAAACATTGTAATCAAATACTTCTCTAGTTGCGACAACTTTACCGTTTACTTTCCTTTTTTTCTGCAATAAAGGACGGTTGGCCAAGTTTGCGGTTCCTGCCATATCAATAACTTCTTTTTTCGTATTAGCTTTTGAGTCATAACAAGCTTTTTTCTTATCGGCAGAAACAGCAAAGTCTGAATCATTATAAACAATTTTTATCTTCTGATTTGGAACAATTGAATCCGAGGCCAGGCCGTTAATTTTTTTCAAATCATCAATACTTACGCCAACCTGTTTTGAAATACCAAACAGAGTATCTTTGGGTTTTACATTATATATAAATCCTGGGATTTCGAGCATTTGTCCGGCTTTTATCACATTTACATCTTCAATATTATTCAAATCTTTTAAAATTTCTACAGTAAGACCAAACTTCTTGGCTATTTGATACAGATTGTCACCTTTTTCAACTTTATACCCAAGTTTTTGAATCTTTAAAATTTGGCCTTCACTTATATTATTTTTATTTTTTATATTATTATCATTGCATATAATCTCTTCGGATGTATTATACTCTCTGGAAAGTCTCCAAAGATTATCACCTTTTTTAACTTCATAATCCATCGTGATTATTTGAAACTCCCCATCCTGAACACTTTTACCATCGCGGACAAGTTTTTCAAAAGGAGTAAGTTCTGCAGCCGGCTGCGAATTAATTACCAGTTCTTCATTCTGACTGCTAAACAGATTTTTAATCCAATTTCCAAACTGATTTAAAATTGACTTAATCTTTCTCCAGGCTCTTTTAAGGAAACCCGGTTTTTCTGTAATTTGTTCTTCCGCCTTTTCCGGCTTCTTTTCTTTTTCGTCTTTATTAACGGTTTTTACAACTTGCGTATCAACCGGAGCTATATTATTTACAGAATTACCGGCAGACACTGATTTAAGATACGGCACCTTGAAATCTTGACCTATTTTAATTTCAGCAGAATCACCGTTTAGCTTTATAACTTTTTTATAAAAATCTTGAAAACTTATTTCAGGATTTCCTAAAGATTTGTACAAGGCCTGTGCAACACCCCACAACCCCTTCCCTTTAAAGTTTTCTCCGATTGTTACTTTAAAGGACTCTGCAGAAACAGCAGGAGTGGAAATTTTTCCATACTTAAACTGTTCATATATTTTATTTAATTCTGTTAAAGATTCATTGTTTTGTTTATGACATTCCACTGCTCTATTGTATATTTTCTCAATCTCTTGCTTTGCCTCACTTAATTCCTTTCCGTTCAAATCTCTGGCAGCTAATATTGCACGATTTAAGCTTCTTTTGTATAATCCGGCATCTTCTTTCTTATCAGCACCTGTTTTCCCAGAATATACGTATACCAAATTTGATATAATTTTTGAATAATCATTTGCTTTCACGGCATTTATCAAATCTTTATTACCACTAATCTTACCCAAACCCTTGTTATAACAAAGATCAATTAACCCCTCTTTTATTGAGTTAGGGAGTTGTTCATACGTATTTTTTCCTATTTTGCTATTTAAAAAATTTCTAACTTCTTTTGTAAAACTTTTTAAATTTTTACACAAGTTTTCATAAGCTTTTTCCTGTGTCATATACTTGTTAGAAAGCTCTCCAAACCCGCTTGTTACATTACCAAATTTATCTTTATATGGCGCGGTGTAAGCTTCATAATAATAATTTCTATCTCCTTCATAATACTTCATCAAATCAATTAAATGCTTTTGAGCTTTTTCTATTGCAGTATTATTATCTTTTAGAATAGAAGGAGTATAGTTTTTTATACCCATATCCTGCACTACATCAAATAAAAGACTTTTTGTATTTTCGCTCCACATTCTTTTGGTAACAATACTGTCAGCCGGAGCCTGCTGTTCATAATTAAAGACCGGCTCCTCTTTTACTGACGTTACGTTATTTGAAACTTTATTATTGTTTTTAATTTCCTGTACTTTATCAACAGTTATTGTCATACTCTTTAATATCCCTTAATTATAAAAAGTTTTTTCTTGAGATAAAATTGCTTCTTTTTTACAAATATTTACAAATTATTAGTGTATAATGTAACTTGGAAAGTAAAGAAGGAAAAAAAGATGAAATTAACTGTACTTGGCCCCGGCTGCTGGGGATTAACATTAGCCTGGCTTTTAAACGATAATTTTGAAGATATAACAATCTGGGGAAGAGAATGTGATTTGAATGAAGATTTAATCATCAATAAACACTGTTCAAAGCCTCTGGAAGTGCAGTTAGATAAGAAAGTTGTATTCACATCCGACATAAAATCCGCAATCGAAGGCGCTGATATAATACTTTCAGTAGTCGCAACCTCCGGCGTAAGAAGTGTCTGCGAACAGCTAAAGTCTGCCGGCATCAAGCCATCACAGCCGCTTGTAAATGCTTCTAAGGGACTTGAGTTAAATTCACTTATGCGAATGTCTGAAGTAATAAAAGATGTGCTTCCTGAGCAAAAAGTTGTAATCTTATCAGGGCCTACACTGGCAAAAGAAGTTTTACTAGGCAAACCCACCGCTGCCTCTGTGGCCTGCGATGATATCGAAACTGCAGAATTTGTACAAAAAGCTTGTAATGTGCCGGGAAGATTTAGATTATATACAAATTCTGACGTAATCGGAGTAGAACTCGGCGGGAGCTTGAAAAATGTTATCGCAATCGCATCTGGCTTTGCCCATGCTATGGATTTAGGGGACAATTGTATGGGCACACTTTTAACCCGCGGTATGGCAGAAATCGTAAGACTCTCGGTTAAGCTCGGCGCTAATCCCTCTACATTATACGGCCTTTCCGGAATGGGCGATTTAATTGCAACCTGCTCAAGCCCGATGTCCAGAAATTATACAGTAGGCGCAATGCTTGGCAAAGGTAAAAAAATCGATGATATCCTAAAAGAACTCGGTTCTGTTGCAGAAGGCGTAAAAACTTCTAAAGCCGTATGCGACTTAGCAAAAAAACTTGATGTAGATGTTCCTGTATCGAGCGCAATATATGAAGCTGTTTACACAGATATTACTCCGGAAGAAGTCTTATCAAAACTTATGAACCGAAAACTAAAGAAGGAAGAAAGCTATGATTAAATACGGCGTTAAATATTTAAAAAACAGCTTTGTTCCCCTAAAATGTCCTGAAAATGTTAATTTAGACGACGGACAGCTAATTATAGCACGGACAGAAAAAGGTGAAGAAGTCTTAAAAGCGTTTCTTTTACCTGTATGCGTAGCCAAACGCTTTGAAGCATCAGACAAAACTCCGGAAGCATTTGAGTTTGTCCGCATAATGACCCAGGAAGATATGATGATATATGAAGAGCTGAAAAAAGAAGAAGTGACATCTTTTTTCAAATGCAAAGAACTCGTCAAAAAACATAATCTTAATATGAATTTGGTTCAATGCAGAATAACTTTTGACAGACGTAAAATCTCTTTTTATTATACAGCTCCTGAACGTGTAGATTTTAGAGAACTTCTAAAAGATTTAACACAAGTATTCAAACGCATGCGTATTGATCTCCGCCATATCGGAGTCCGGGATGAATCCTCAATAATGGACGGCTGCGGAATTTGCGGAAAACCTTTCTGCTGCTCCAGTTATTTAAGAAAATTTGAATCTATAAATGTAAAATTAGCCAAAGACCAGGGAATGCCGATTGCCCCGTCTAAAATTTCCGGCACCTGCGGACGCTTATTGTGCTGCCTTACTTATGAATATTCAAACTACATAGAAGCTGCTAAAGGCATGCCTCCTGTAGGTTCAACTGTTATGACCCCGATTGGACTCGGAAAAGTTTGTTTTATACAATTTCTTAACAATTCGGTTGCAGTAAAATTTGAAGATGGTAAAATAAAAGAGTTCGATAAGTCTGAAATCGAAATGGTCGATGCAGACGTCAATGTCGATATAGAAATAACAACTATCAACAACTACTCAACAACGGATGAAAAAGTTGATGCAAAACAGCTTAAACAGCTGGAAGATGATAGAAACAGCTCAACAGGAAATGTGTAAAAGTAAAGGTTGAATTATGAATATACAATCAGTTAATACAGGCACCCCGCAAGTAAGTTTTCAACGGCTTATTATAAAACAAGGAAGTTTTTCTGCTCTTAAACAATCGAAATACTTCCCGCAAAATAAAAACACCCCTATTTATGAAAATAATATGCACGAATTTTACAGAAAACTTATACAACTAAAAAAACGCGCAGATAACAATGAATACTATAATGTAATACTAAAACCGGATAGAAAAATTAACGGCAAACAGGGATTTCTTGTTATTGAAAATAATGAAGGCCGTGAACAAGACGGATTCAAACAACCGTTTAATGAATTACTTAGAATCCGGGCTTTTGAACCTAAGGAATATTATACATCCTCTGAGATTTCCAATCCTATAAACCGTTGGTATAAAAACAGGCAAATCGCAAAAAGAAATAAGCAGCTCATTAACGGAGAAATAAACTTAAGACAATTTTTAAACATAATTTATAAACGTATTGAAAGTTTTGTTAATAATGCAGAGTATCTTGCAGATTTACGCAAATTAAAAGAAGGGAGTTAGTATGATAGAAAGAATTGAAAAACTACAGATTATTTCATTAGGCCTTTTGGTGTCAATTGCGATTGTAATTTCAACACAGATGATATCATCAACAGTGTCCAAAAATGAAATTTCCGTTACAGGTTCAGCTTATGAGATAGTTAAATCCGATTCCGGGACTTTAAATTTTGATATCGTTATCAAACGCCCGACTAAACAAACTGCTTACAGCGCTTTGCAAACACAGCTAAAAACTGTCGAAGATTATCTTGCATCAAAACAGATAAAAAATATTGAAAGAAAAACAATAAACGGATATTATTCTTACAAAC
>CALVEE010000234.1 GCA_944326495.1 Candidatus Gastranaerophilales bacterium
GCCTCCTATTTTTTCTAATTTCTCCCTTACGGGTTGGCACCCATCCTAACCTTGTCTTGGATTTGCTCCACGCTCACAGAGCTTCACCTTTAAGCCTCACGGCTTAGCCGATTCAGTCTGTTCGCTATCCGGACTCTCATATTTACCCCTCCGTCCGCAAATCCGCTCCCTCACTAGGGAAGGAACGCTCCAAGCTTGGCGCAACTCCCTCCCTTATGAGGGAGGGCTGGGGTGGGTGCTGATTAAAGTTTAGAAGTAGTGTGGAGCTTGCTTCACAAAATTGATTCAAAATAATAAATAAATGCAATCATAAAACTTCAAGAGCCGCAATTTTCATAATTTTTACATCCGGAAACTTCCCTGTCCAAATCTCTAGTGCCCGTGCTGCTTGATAAATAAGCATGTCAAGCCCGCCTACTGTTCTTAGACCGCGCTTTTGCGCTTCCTGTATTAACACTGTCTTTACCGGATTATAAACAATGTCATACACTAATGTATCCGGAGTTAATTTATCCAAATCTCCTCTTTCTAAAGGCATCTGGTCTGCCATAAAACCTTTCATGCCAATAGGGGTAGCATTAACGACAATAGAAGTCCCCTCAAGACTTCTTATATTTTGTATTTGGTAGACATTAAACGTAATCTGAGGGAATTTTGCTCTTACATATTCCAAAGTCTGGCGGGAATTAATAATATTTCTCGTATAAAAGTCTATTTCACTTACGCCTTTTTCTGCAAGCCCGACGACAGCAGCTCTTGCAGCTCCGCCGGTACCTAAAATGCTTGCATTTTTCCCTCTCAAATCAATTTCATCAGGAATTGCTGTTTTAAAACCGTAAATATCAGTATTGTATCCGAAAAAAGACCTGTCTTCCATTACCTTAATTGTATTAACGCATCCGGCAATATTAGCATAATCATCAATATCATCCAAAAATAAAGACATTGGAACTTTTAAAGGTATGGTAACATTGAACCCGTTATACCCGTTTGCTTTAATGTATTTTATTCTGTCAATAAGATTTTCCGGATGTGTTTCCATAACATCGTATGTACCGCCGATACCTAAAGTTTCCAGCCCTGCTTTCTGAATAACCGCAGAAATAGAGTGACCTAAAGGATAACCTATCAAACCTAGTTTATACATAAATTATTCTCCCCGTTGTTTTTATTTATTATACACGATTTAACCACAAATTTCAGCTATTTTATTTCAACAACGCTGACTCCGTCTCCGCCTTCTGTATCCTCTCCGGGTCTGTATTTTGCAACATAAGGGGAAGTGGATATAAAATCTCTTACTGCAGATTTTAAAGCGCCGGTACCGTGTCCGTGGATTATATAAACCGGTGAAAGGTTCGCAAGACTTGCTTTATCAAGATATGCTTCCAAATTATCCAAAGCATCCTCAACCCGTTCTCCACGCAAATCTAATTTATTTGAAATATCGTATTTTTTTAGAGCAAAAGAAGTCTCCTTTTTCAGCGCCCCGAGAGGCAGATTAACTTTTTTTGCCAATTCCGGATTATAAACAGCAAGCTTGTCTTTCTTAACCTTGGTTTTTATCATCCCCATTTGTATATATAATACCCCGTTTTTATCCGGAAGCGAAAGAACTGTTACCGGCTGGTTCAGATTTTTAACCATAACCCTGTCATTAATTTGAACCTTAGTCCAGTCAATCTCTAAATACTGTTCCTTTTCTTCCAATGCATGAAGTTCAGAGCGGAACCCCTGTTCAAGCAGGGCAAGCCGTTCATAAGAGCGTCTTGCGATTTTTTCAGATTTTTCCCGTCTTAACTCCGTTAAGATTTCTTTAATTTCGCTCTTTGCATCCCTAAGCTGCCCTTCAAAACGGTCTTTTATAATCTTCAAAGACTTTTTCTTTTCTTTTTTATGTTCAGAGAGCTCTTTTTCATAATGTTTCTTAAGCTCTCCAGCTTCTGCATTCAAGGTTTCTGCCTCTCTCAAATTCGAATTCAGCTTCTGCTGTGCATCCTGCAGCCTTTCTACAACAAGCGCCGAATTATCTCGCTGCGTAATCAAAAGCTCTTTTGCTTCCCAGACAAGATTTTCAGGAAGCCCTAAATTAGATGCAATTGAAATTGCATTACTCAACCCCGGAATACCTATTATAAGCTTATACGTCGGCGAAAGGCTTTCTGTATCAAATTCTACACTCGCATTTTTGAAATAAGAATTCGTATACTCAAGGGTTTTTAATTCTCCATAGTGAGTCGTTATAATTGATAATGCCTGTTTTTTAGCAAATTCTTTTAGTATTATTTCTGCTAAAACAGCGCCCTCTTGCGGGTCTGTTCCTGCACATAATTCATCAATTAGAATAAATGTATTAAAATCTGCAAGTTCTAATATATCAATAACATTTTTCATGTGAGAAGAAAATGTTGACAGGTTCTGTAAAATACTCTGCTCATCACCAATATCTGCCAAAACTTTTTCAAACGGGTAAATGTGAGCTTCAGCACAGGGCAAAAACAGCCCGGATTTCATCATTAATATAAACAATCCGACAGTTTTAAGCGTAACCGTTTTGCCGCCGGTATTTGAACCAGTAATTATAACAGACTTGTATTCTCTTCCGATTTCAAAATCATTCTCAACAAGCTTCTCAACATTCCCGATAAGAAACGGATGGC
>CALVEE010000235.1 GCA_944326495.1 Candidatus Gastranaerophilales bacterium
CATACCGGCGCTTTCTTCAATCTCGGAAACATCTTTTCCTGAGGCTTGACTCATAATATTAATAAATTCGTCCAGTGAGATATCATCTTCAATAGTAAAAATTGAAGGATCTTCGCTATTTGTACCTTCAGATCCATAATTACCCAAACATGCTTCTCTAAGTTCATTCATTTGATTTTTTACAGTTTCAAAATCAGCTTCGCTGTTATTAAGCAAATACCTAGAAACCAGAAAGTTAATATCCATACAAGACTCCTTATATTTAATTAATATGTAATGTTTTTATCGGATTTGATTGTATTTTTCTTTAATTTTTTTATAAAAAAATACATAAATATTTACAAAACTTTATTTTGTAAATATTTTGCTTTCTAACTCCGGGGCGTCAAACATTTTACAGTTTAAGTCTTTTGTATGTTTAAACCAATTTTTACAATATTTCTTTTCTGTTGTCCGACATAGTCCAGCATTTTTTCGGGCATACAGCAGCACATATGCCGCAGCCTATACATTTTTCATTAATTGAATTATAAAAATCATCTTTTACTTCAATTGCTTTTTGAGGACAATTTTTTACACATATATTGCATTTAATGCAATCTGTTTTTGTCCGGTGAGGGATATGAACTCTTCCTTCATTAACTGCCGGAATTTTATATACGACATAATCATCATTTATAAAATCACTGAATATGCCGTCCTTTATCCAGGTTTTTTGTCTGAATTCAGCAACTGACATTTTATTTGTTTTATGCGAAGAATCTTCTGCAGCTATTTTTTTCCATTCATTCCATAAGGTGAGTTCATCATATAAATATGATTTATCAATATTTTGAAGGAAGTCTTTAAGTCCCGTTTTTAGAAATTCTATATCATTTTCTTCCAATTCTTTTATTTCAACACAATCGGCAATATTCGCAATGGGACCGCGTACATAAATACAGCCGCCTACCATGCCGACACAGGAACGGTTTCCTAAGACAGAAGATAAACCTTCACAGTCATATCCGCATACTACGGCAATACCGCCTCCCATAAATTCAAAACTGAATGACCCCGTATTTTTTAATACCCAGAACTCAGGAGGATTATATTTTGGGTCATGCTTCATTAATGCTCCCGAACGTGTTCCGACTCTGCCGGATACGAATATTTTTCCGCCCGCAGCGCAATGTGCAGCCGTATCGCCGCAGTCTCCGTTTACTATAATTTTAGCGCCCGAATTAAGCCAGCCCACATCTGCAGGAGCAGAGCCTTCAATGGTAATTCTTGTACCTGATAATGCCATGGCTCCGGCTCTTTGTCCCGGATTCGTTATTTTGAAATTAAGTTTTTCTTCTCTGTTTAAAGCCCAGGAAGAACCTCCGATATTATGCTGTCCGCAGGCTTCTATATCAAAGTCGGTATATCCTTCTGCAATTTTGGAGGATATTAACTGCAGAAGTTCCTGTGTGGACATTCTGTTATTATCTGTAAGTGTTTTTATTTTTACGGTTTCTTTTTTCATAAATTTATTCTCTTAACATACATACTGAATATCCAGTCTGTTAGCTATATGTTTGTCAACGGAAATCAATGCGTCGGAGCGTCCTATGGGAAGTGTTGAATTTCCGACAGGTCCCATGAGCTTTTTAAGTTCCATATCGGTTGCTATAAAATAATTAACGATATTTTGAGCAGCTACATCAATATCAAGACGTTTTGTAAGACAAACATCCTGCGTTGCAAGCCCGGCAGGACATAAACCTGTATTACATGCGTTACATTTTCCCGTATCATTGCCCACGCATCCTGCTATTTCAAGTAAAAGCCTGCCTGTAAATACTCCGTTGGCACCTAAACAAATTAATTTAAACGCATCTGCCGCAAAACTTCCGGTCTGCCCAAGTCCGCCGCCGGCAAACAAAGGAATTTCTCCCTGTCTGCCCTGATGAACTGCAGCAAGATAGCAGTCTCTTAATTTAGAAGTAATGGGGTGCCCTGTATGATCTAAAGAAATCTCGTGTGCTGCGCCTGTACCGCCGGCAAGACCGTCTATAAAAAAGCCGCCGACTATATTATAAGGATCTCTTAAAAGATTGTTATATACGGAAACGCTTGTAACAGAAGCCGCAACCTTTATTGCGACAGGAACCCTGAAATTGAAAGCTGCGTTCATAGATAAAAACATTTTCTGGACGCTTTCTTCTATTGAGTATAATCCCTGATGAGTAGGAGGACTCAGTAAATCAGCTCTCGGAACTCCTCTTATTTCCTGAACGTAGCGGGCAACTTTACTTGCCATTAATAATCCGCCGTCGCCGGGTTTTGCACCCTGTCCTATCTTTATTAAAATTCCCGCGGGATCTTCTACCATATCTGGCATTGCCTGAATAATTCTGTTCCAGCCGAAATGCCCTGATGCAATCTGCAGTATCATATACTTAACATAGCGTGATTTTAAAAGTCTTACCGGTATACCGCCTTCTCCAGTGCACATTCTTACCGGGATTCCGATTACTTCATTAAGATATGCCGTGGCTATAGCCATTGCTTCCCACATTCGCCAGGAGATTGCACCTATTGACATATCACCCATTAAAATAGGGTAAATCCATCTGTTTGGAGGAAGCTGTTTTGATAATTCCATTTTTCCGTTTTCACAGCGGAAAGCAAGTTTATCGGCTGAAAGAACACGTCCGAACGGAGTTTTTAATTCAAACTGGTGTCTGGCCGCGTCAAGCGACGGATCCGTCATTTGTGAAATTCTGCCTATTTTTATTTTATCAAGAGTCCTTCCTTCGGTATTTAAGTTGGAACGTCCGCCTTTTTTAAGAGAATCCGCTTTTGCAGCTCTGTAACGTACCGAATATCTGTCATTATGGTTTCTGATTGCTTTTATTGCTCCGTTTGGACATACCCTTGAACACATTCCGCAGCCCCTGCAATGGTGCTGGAATGATATCTGCTGTTTTATT
>CALVEE010000236.1 GCA_944326495.1 Candidatus Gastranaerophilales bacterium
CATAATCCTATTTCCATTATTATTCCATGTCACAGAGTTGTTAGTGTAAATGGTAGTTTAACAGGTTATGCAGGAGGCATAAAGACAAAACTTAAATTATTAGAACATGAAAATACTGATGTTTCAAAATTATTTATCCCTCGCTAATATTACCAGTTATTTGGAAGAACATAAATTTAATACTTTTATAAAATCGTCCACATTTGCATCAGACGTAAGTGATATTCTCAATCTGGCAGTCCCATCAGGTACTGTTGGAGGGCGAATAGCAGGAATATAATATCCAGATGCACGTAGTTTTTCGGCTATCTTTAGCGTATCCTCATTAGAACCTATAAGAATCGGAATAATATGAGTCGAAGATACCGTTTTTATCCCCCTATTACTCATATATAAATGAACTTGTTGCATAATTTCATTAAGTTTTTGTTTTTGTATTTGTAAATAATCTCTCTTTTCAGTTAAAAGCCAGTTTGACCATGCAATATTTATTGGAGGAATTGAGGTTGAGAATATAAAAGAACGCGCTTTATTTATTAAGTAGCTGATTACCTCATTACTAGAGACACAAAAAGCTCCAAAAGAGCCTACGGCTTTACCAAATGTTGCCGTTATTATATCGATATTTTTCTCAAATCCGGCTCCTGCAAGAGTTTCCCCGAAAGCACAAAAAGCATGCGCTTCATCTACCATCAAAAGGCAATTATACTTATTTTTAAGTTCAATAAGCCTGTCTATATCTGCGACATCTCCATCCATGCTAAAAACTGATTCAGTAACAATTAAAGCCCTTTTATATTTACCTCTTTTAGAAGCTAAAAGCTTTTCAAGTGCATCATAATCAAAGTGTTTATATCTATAAAAATCACCATCTGAAAGCCGCATTCCATCAATAATGCTTGCATGGTTTAATTTGTCAGAGAATACCACATCCCCCCTGCCAATCAAAGCTTGTATCACACCTAAATTACACTGATAACCCGTATTAAAGATTAATGCTCTTTCTTTATTAAAAAGTCTTGCAACAGTGTTTTCAAGTTTATTATATTCGGGAGAACTGCCGGTTAAAAGTCTGGCAGAAGCTGTAGACATCAAATAATCGGCATTCTTCAAAAATTCCTGCCTTAAACCAGCTTTTGTACTTATTCCAAGATAGTCATTTGATGCAAAATTAATATACTCTTTTCCGTCAATTATAATTCTGCCGTCTGATTTAGCTTCTATGTTAGGAATAGAACGTAATTGTCTTTTATTTTTTAGCGCTTCCAGCTCCTGTTTTATCATTTAATATATCTTTCGCTTTTTCTAACTGTACATCCTTCTTTGTATCAATAAAAAAGTCAAACTCGTTTCCTATTTCCACGTCTGGTTCAATCCCTAACTTGTTTATATCAGTTCCGTTAGGAGTAAGATATCTTGCGATTGTTATATTTACCCCGGTTTCATTCGGAAGCGGCACAACTTTTTGCACAAGCCCTTTTCCGAAAGTCTTTCTGCCTACAAGCGTAGCCTTATGATAATCTTTTAAAGCTCCTGACAGTATTTCGCTTGCGCTTGCACTTGCACCGTTAACCAGAACTACGACAGGTTTTTGCATCGGGAAATGTTCATCCTGAGCTTTAATTGATTTTTTATAGCCGTTTCTGTAAATAATATCAACAATTGTGCCGTTATTAATAAACATATCAGCAATAAATACTGCATTATCAAGAAGGCCTCCGGTGTTTCCTCTTAAATCAAGAATCAGAGAATCTGTATTTTTAGTGTTCTCTAAAGCTTCAAGAAACTCATTAGGAGTTGTTCCGCTCATAAAACTAAGTATTTGAATATAGCCAATATGGTTATCAACAACAGAACTTTTTACCGTTTTTATCTTTATTTCTTTGCGTTTAATTGTTTTAGTAATCTTTTTTCCGTTTCTTAAAATAGTAATCTCTACAACACTGTTTTCCGAGCCTCTTACAAGAGAAGCGACTTCTGAAACGTTCATTCCGCTTATATCTTTACCGTTTACGGCTGTAATTATATCTCCTTGCTTAAGCTGAGCAAAATCTGCAGGCGTTGCCGGCATAACATTAAATATCTCTATTTTCCCGGAATTTGAATATATATTTACGCCGATACCGTAGATTTTTGAAGTAATTGAAGTTGTAAGATCTTCAAAATCCTTTTTTGGCATAAAGCGTGTATAAGGCTCATTTAAGCTTGCAATCATTGTATCTATTGCTACACGAGCATCCTCGTCGGTCTTTATTTTACCTTCGTAACGCTCTTTCCATCTTGCCCAATCTTGATGGTTAAGACTCGGTTCATAATATTCTTTGCTTATAATCTTCCAGGTTTTATCGAAAAGCTTTTGCGGCGGAATTTCTTCCGAATTTACAATAGCTTGTCTTGAATAAAAAGCATTAGTTCTGGTAAAAGCCGATAAAAAAACTTTATTAAAAATTACCAGAATTAAAACGGACAATAAAAATATGAATAACTGTTTTTTCTTCATACATCAATTTAACATCAAGGATAGTGCTTAATCAATATACAAACAGCAACAGAGCATGCTAATTAGAATTTGTTTATTAATTTTGCAATGAGGAATAAATTATTATCTTAAATACAAACGAAACTGTCCAAAATAAAGTTTTCCTCTCCTTACAGGAGAGGAGCAGCCGTGTTTGAGGCTGTGCCGAAAACTACGGATGCGGAGAGGGGGCTGTCCTTACGAATAAATAAAAATTATAAAGTAAATTTTTGACCGACTAACCTATGTTAATATCTGCTTTTTACCCTTGCAGGAAAGCACCCATCCAAGTCTTGTCTTGGATTTACTCCATGCTCACAGAGCTTCACCTTTAAGCCTCACGGCTTAGCCGGTTTAGTCTGCTCGCTATCCGGACTTACGTCCGTCCGTAAATCCGCTCCTTCAAAAGAGTAGGAACGCTCCGCGCTTAGCGCTTGCTCCCTCCCTTTTGAGGGAGGGTTGGGGTGGGTGCTGATTAAAGTTATTGTCAGGAAGGTATGTTCAGCTGCCCCCCCCTGACGGATCAGCCTCCTCACCAAGAATTTCTAATACTCAACTGGCGTTTCGTATTGAAATTCTGTCCTATTTCCCCGGGCAGGTCAGCTTAATGTTTTGTTATACAGCCTTTTTCTTTATATACCTTATTGCAGCTAAATCATCATAGCATTTTCTAATAAATCTAAGTGACCGTCTAACAGATATTCAGCAAAGTCTTTTGTGTCAACTTGTGTTGCAACTATTGACATCAAATCGTCAGGAAGCTCTGTTATCATATTAACTAAAGATTCTTTTTCTAAAAATACCATAGGTTTAACCATTTCCGGTTTCATCAATGTTGATAACATATTTACATAAGTTTCGTTTTCAAAAAGGGTTAAGTATTTCGGTTTCTGTTTTGTTAACTGAAAAACTAACTGCCTCTGTACATCCGGATCAATTGCAGACATAAAATCTCTGTATTTATCAATCGGCAGTGATTCAATACTCTTTATTAAATCTAAAGGATTCGTCTCTTCTGACGGGCGCCCTGTAACTCCCTCTACGAATTTTATCATAACTTCCGGAGGCAGGCTTTTTAACTGATTAATAACATCATATTTTTCCAGTTCATCATGCTGGAAGAATTGCGCTAAATCATCTTCCGTAAACATCATAACAACATCTTCCAGCGGAAAAGCTCCCATAATAACTCTAACGAGTTCTTCAATATCAACTTCCATAAGCATTTCAAGAAGTTTATCTTTTGTAAAAAAGTATAAACCCATTACCAGATCTTCTTGATCAAGCATAGGTAATATTGCTTCTCTCATCTGTGAATTCATGTTATGCAAAAGTACAAACTTGTTTTCTACATCAGTTAGTTTGAATACCTTAATAAGTTTCGCCGGTGAATTATACATTTCGCGGGCATAATTTATAGCCTGCGTATTACCCTGCGCAGCTTCTGCCTCGATTATTTCATCAACCGTTTTTAGACCATAGTCCTGTATCATGCGTGATGAAGTTATATTCATACGCTCGGCAAATAATTTCATATTTGTATCTAAAACTATAGCCATTAGCTCTCCTTAATAAGTTCTTATATATATAAAGTATATTCTCTGTAAATAATTGCCTTTTTATTAAGATTTGTAACGATTTAATTTTATGTGCTATAATTAAAGCTGTTATGAAAAGAATTATTCTTATTTTAACATTATTTTTAATATTAATAAACGGGGTAGTTTTTGCATCAGTAAAAACTACAAAGCAGGAACTTACTGTACCGGCATCTGACGGGTTTAGCTTAAAGGCAGTATTAGAGTATCCGAAAATAAAAGGTAAGAAGGAATACAGCACGGTTGTTCTTTTGCATTCTTTAGGGTATACCTCAAGCTGGTGGGAGACCCTGCCTGCGGATTTGTTAAATCAGGGATATGCGGTTTTGAGGATTGATTTAAGAGGACACGGGAAGAGCATATACAATTCCAGGCTCGTTCGTGCTTCTTGGAAGAGTATGACAAATAGTGCTTATGCTAAATATCCGGACGATGTTGTGAAAGTTATTGATTATGTTAAGAAAGAGAACCCTAAAAGAGTTTTCTTCAATGACTGGGCTATAGTAGGGGCTGATATTGGCGGAAGTGCGGCTGTTATTGCTGCTGATAAGATTGCATATAAACCGAAAACCATCGTGCTTCTCTCTCCTGTCGTTGAGACAAAAGGGTTATATATTCCTGTGCACCTTGCACATTTAGATAATGTAGATTTCTTTTCCATTTCAGGAACCGGCGATACCAGCGGGGCTGAGGCGCAGGATTATTTAAAGAAATTTGCCCAGGCAGCGTTTGCTTCATACACTTCTGAAGCCCGTTCTACCGGCATGCTGATGCTTAAAAACGACACAAGTTTATCAAAAATTATTACAACCTGGATAAGTGAATATTTAAATTAGAAAAATCTTCTTGACTGATAGCTGCTCTAATGTTTTAAAATTAAAAAAACAATTCAAGGAGAAAAGAGTATGAAAAATAAATTGTCAGCTATACTAACTATAACAGTATTGATGGCGGGTATTGCTTTAAACCCGTGTTATGCAAAAACAAATAGAGAATTAAATAAAGGAGTTGATATGAAAAAAATTACACAAACAGCAGGAAGAGTGCAGCTTGGTAATTTTGCACCGGAGTTTGCACATTTTAATGATGATGTTTTATTTGGTGAAAACTGGAATAATCAGGATATCGATTTAAAAACAAGAAGTATAATAACAGTAGTTTCATTAATGTCACAGGGGGTAGTTGATTCATCCTTGAAATACCATCTTGAAACTGCAAAAAATAATGGAGTTACAAAACCTGAAATTGCTGCAATAATTACCCATAATGCTTTTTATGCCGGCTGGCCTAAAGCCTGGGCTGTATTTAATTTAGCAAAAGAAGTCTGGACAGATAGTGAACCTGCTATAACAGAAAAAGAAGCCTACGCTAAAACTATAATGTTCCCGATTGGCGCCCCGAATGATGCTTATGCAAAATATTTTACAGGCCAAAGTTATTTAGCTCCTGTTTCAACACAGCAAGTAAAAATAGCGAATGTTACATTTGAACCTAAATGCAGAAATAACTGGCATATTCATAAAGCAAAATCAGGCGGCGGACAAATGCTGATTGCAGTTGGCGGTAGAGGCTACTATCAGGAGTGGGGAAAAGAACCTATAGAGATGAAACCGGGTGATGTAATAAATATTCCGGCAAATGTTAAACACTGGCATGGTGCAGCACCTGATTGCTGGTTCTCACATCTCGCTGTTGAACTTGATGGAGTTGAAACTTCAAACGAATGGCTGGAACCGGTTACAGATGATGAGTATAATAAATTAAAGTAACAAACCTAAATTATAACTTTGCGCTTCCCTCATTTTTTATTTTATTCAAAGCCTGTTTTGTACCTTCATAGTTACGGCAGAGCTTGATTACAAATTCAATTGAGGCTTTATCCTGCTTGATAGCATCTTTAAGCTGATAGATTTCAGAAAGCTGGAGCTTATTCATATCAGCGTCTGAAAACAAGTATTTCTTTAATAGTTCCTGCGAATTGCGGTCAAGACCGGAAATATTATGTTTAAATGCATACCAGTTATAAAAATGGTAGATAAAATAGTATTTATTTATCTCTCCGTGTGAGAGAATAAACATTTCGTTTGTTTTAAGAGTCAACTTTTTAGAAACAAGCGACGATAAATAAAGAGCCTTAAGCCCGGATGCCGGATAAATGAAACC
>CALVEE010000237.1 GCA_944326495.1 Candidatus Gastranaerophilales bacterium
CCTGGGCAGGAGCTAAGCTTGGCGCAATTGCCGGAACAGCAATTGCACCCGGAGTCGGAACAGCAATCGGAGCTATTGCAGGTCTTGTATGCGGTTCAATCGGCTGTGCTCTTGCAGGCAAGTTAACACGAAAAATCGTAGGTGAAGATGTCGGAACTAAAGTAGAAGTTGAAAACATGAAAAAGACTCCCGAAGGGCAGGCACAACTTCTGCAGCTAACAGCATCACAGGCTATGGCAGATAAAAAGCTTGACCCAAAAGTAGCTTTAGCACTTCAGAATATTGCAGGCCAGATGAGTGCATAATTCAGGTTTTATAATCTTGGCGGTCGAAAAGACTGCTGTTTCTTGCTTTTACTGCTCTTTATTCCGACAAGAACCCTTTCTCCTTCATAAATATTATCCCCCTTAACTTCGGTATAAGAATCATCGCTTGCGCCGGTTTGGATATCAATTCTTTTTATATGCATACCGTCTTTTACCCATAAGCCTTGTGTTTTATACTTTTTTCCGTCTGTCTGCGGTGTGAATTTAAGCGCAATATTAGGAACTGATAAGACATCCTCATTTTTTGCAGTAATAATTGAAACATTTGCAGTCATACCGGGTTTTAATTTTAAATCTTTATTATCAACAGTTACTATAACCGAATAAGTTACAACGTTAGAAACCGTTGTCGGAGAAATCCTCACCTGTGTAACTTTTCCGTTAAAAACACTGTTCGGGTATCCGTCAAGCGTATAAGTTACTTCCTGCCCCTCTTTAACATCTCCTATATCAGCTTCTGATACGTTAACTTCTATCTGCATTTTCTCTAAATCCTGCGCGATAGTGAACAATTCCGGAGCCTGAAAGCTTGCAGCAACCGGCTGGCCGAGGTCGATTTCACGTGAAATTATCATTCCGCTTACCGGAGCTGTTATTTTTGTATAATTCAGATTAACCAAGGATTGATTATATTGCGCTCTTGTCTGGCTGATTTTCGCTTTTGCAGCATTAACCTGTGCTAAATTGGATTTATAATCAGCTTCTGCCTGATCTAAATCGGCTTTAGGAATAAAACTTCTTGCATAAAGATTTCTGTATCTTCTTAAAGTTTTCTCGCTCATTTCAAGAGTAGCTTCACGGTTTGCCAAATCAGCCTCCGCAGAATTCATTGAAGCCTGATTTTGGTCAACTGTTGCCTGAAAAGTTCTGGGGTCAATTTCTGCAAGAAGCTGGCCTTTTGTAACCTTGGAATTAAAATCTACATAAATTGCGCTAATAAGCCCTGATACCGTAGAACCAACTGAAACAGTATTAACAGGGTTTATTGTGCCTGATGCTTCCACAACCTGCGTAATCGTACGGCGCTTAATAGGTGCTGTCTGATAACGCACACGGTTTTTCATAAAATTACTGATTACTATTGCAAGAATTATAACCAGAACAATTGTTCCTATAAGGTATTTTTTATCTAAGTTTTTTAGTATTTCTAAATTCGGAAGCTTCATACATTATCCTTCTTTTTTGTTTTCTTAAAGTTTTTAGCCTGTTCTTTTTCCTGTTTCTTCAAATCTTTTTGATAATCTTTAACCTCTTCAACCGTTAGAGTTTCTTCTTGAGGAAGTGCTATTTCACGCTCTAAAGTTGCTCGGGCGACATTGTAGTTATAAACCGCCTGAACATAGGAGCTTTGTGCGTTATTATAGTTAACTCTTGCATCCTGAAGCTGGATATAATCACCTAAACCGACCATATAACGACCATCCGCCAGTTCAAGGTTTTCTAAAGTTTGTCTTACTTTGGTTTCCAGAAGCGGAATTTGTTTTTCAAGCTGAATCATATCAACATAAGCACTCTGGATATCAAAATAAAGGTTCTGGTTCAATAAATCAACCTCTGTTTTTGCAAGGTTAAGCTGGGAGTTTGCAATATCTACTTCGTTTTTAACCTGCATCATATTGAAAGTTGTACTTAAATTCAAAGATACATTCATGCCGCTGTCCGCATAATTGCGGTTATTTGCGTAACTGTAGCCGACTCCGCCTCTAAGTTCGGGAAGATACTGGCGCTTGGTTAGAAGAACATACTGCCTCATAGCTTTGACGGTTGCATTCAATGCTTTTAAATCAGGCCTGTTTTCTTTTGCTATAATAACCGATTTTTCAAATGTGTACGGATATTTTTCAAATGTATAATCCTTTAAAACATCGCTTTTTTCAGCCTGAACCGCATAAACAGCGTTTGATACGTCATCAGGAAGCTCAAGCAGTTTTTTATAATTTTCAATATTGGTTAAACTCATCGGCACATAAGGGTTTGCAAGATTAAAAGTTTCCGTATTTTTTATGCTGTATTCAGGCGTATATGCTACATACATTGCGTTATTTAAAGTTACAATCGCATTTTTATAAGTGTTTTCTGCCTGCACGAGCGAAATCTTTGAATCACTAAGGTTAACCTCCGCATTAACAAGGTCAATCTTAGAGCGTATTCCCTCTTCAAAATACGCTAAAGTTCTCTGATAGTTTCTTTCATTAATCTGAACATTTAGTTTTGCAACTTCCATCAGCGATTTTGCAGCCAAAACACCGTAATATTGGAGCTTTACATTAAATATAGTTGTAAGTACCGTTTCGTCAAAATCGTATTCAGCCGCGATTTTGTTAAACTTTTCCATTCTGATATTTGCGCCGGTTTTGCCGAAATTCCAGAGAAGCTGTGAAAGTGATGCATCAAAGCTCGGTAATGTCCTTGTCTGATAACTCCCCATATTGTGGTTTCTTTCGCCAAAACCTTGTCTGTAACCTGCACCGAGAGTTAAGCTCGGGAAATACGCAGATTTTGCAACTCCGACTGATGATTTTGCAATATCGAGATTTAAAATAGAACTTCTTACAACAGGGCTATTGTTTAAAGCAATTTTTATGCACTCATTCAAACCAAGCTCCGCGTTCTTTTCAATCTGAACGGTTTGTATTGCCTGCACTCTTAAGCTTGTTAGTAAACTTATTATTAATAAAAATATTTTTATCTTTTTTTTCATCTACACTCAATATTATATACGACAAACAAGAATTAATGTTCATTTTCTTATACGAATTTGTTTTTTATTTTCACATATGCTACTCTTTATATTAAACAGTTAACGGAGTTTTCGATGGGCAGTATAATCTGGAATAAAATGAAACATGATGTAAAAGTTAAGCTTTTAAATGAACAGCACAAGAAGCTTTTTGATACGTTAAAAGAGCTTTACTGCGCAATGGAAGATAAAAGTGATAAAGCCGCGCTTTTGCGGATTATAAACAACTTATCAATGTATATTAAAGAGCATCTTAGTACAGAAGAAGCTCTTCTTGAAAAATATAATTATCCCGGACTCGAAGAACAACGAGAGCAGCACAAGCTTTTTGTAGACAAAATTGAAGAGTTCAAAAAAGATTTTGAAAACAACAAATTTATGCTCTATTTCGATATGGCAATATTTCTAAAAAGCTGGATAGCAAACCATATAGAAGAAATTGACCGAAAATATTCAAACTTTTTAAACGATAAAGGAGTTTATTAAATTTATTTCAAATCAGGCGAAATCCCCCAGTGGAGTTTATTTCTTAAAACCGAATAAAAACTGTCGTCATTAATAAATGCAAGCAGAGCTTTTTTACCGGATTTTTTTATAGAAATTTCTTTAACGCACTCTGTTGTATCTGAGCCGTCTGCAGCAACTGAAAGAAGCTTATCGGTTGTTTTTACCGTAATTACTTCTCCCGATGGCACAACGAGCGGCCGTGCATTAAGTGTGTGCGGACATATAGGAACTATTACCAAAGCATCAAGAGACGGATATAAAACAGGCCCTCCGGCAGAAAGACCATACGCAGTCGAGCCGGTCGGAGTTGATATAATAAGCCCGTCTGCTATATAGTCACAGACAAATTTATTATTTATCTCAAGATAAAATTTTGAAGTTCTTGAAAGCTTGCAGCCCTTGATTACAAAATCGTTCAGAGCAAGAGAATTGCCCGCCTCCAGCATAATTCTCTCTTCCGTTGAATATTGACCGTTAAGTACGCTCTCAACCGCTCTTTCGATTTCATCCGCACCCGCTTGAGCTAAAAACCCTAAACGTCCGAGATTAATCCCCAATACGGGAGTCCCCGCATAAAAACGGGCACTTTTTAAAAGAGTGCCGTCCCCGCCGATTACAAAAGTAAAATCGCCATATTCTTGCATATTATCAATATCAAAAGATTGAAAATCGATATGCTTTTTTATAAGAATTCCCTCTAAACTCCCGAGAACATCTGAATACGCCGAAATCTCTTTATTGAATACAACATTTAGTTTCATACAAGCGATTATATCATATAATTTAGTTTTGTGGTATAATTTGACAAGTAAAAACACCGTTTGAGGGCAAAAATTATGATAGAAATGAAAGTAATGGGTATAGCTTTAGATGTAAGAACAAATTCTCCGATAGTTGTTCTTCACGATTTAGATAACAGAAAGGCGCTTCCTATCTGGATAGGCTCTGCTGAAGCCAGTGCTATTATAAGATGTATAGAAGGACTTGTTGTTGCAAGACCTATGACACACGATTTAATTATGAATATAATCGAAAAAACCGGTTATACTCTGGAAAAGATTGAAATTAATGATGTAGAAAAAGAGACTTATTTTGCAACCTTATTTTTAGAAAAAGACGGCGAAACACTTGAAATTGATGCGCGCCCTTCGGATGCGATAGCTGTAGCAATGAGAGCGGAAGCCCCGATTTATGTAACAGCAAATGTTCTTATGAACGGCTCTGTCTCAACTGATACTGCAAAAGATGAAGAAGAAGCACAGGAATTCAAAGACTTTATCCAGAACATCAAGCCTTCTGATTTTGAAAAAATGATGAAAGGCAAGCATCAGGAAAATGATCAGTAGAAGGGTTTAATTTTCTGGAAGGGATTATGGTTTTAGAAAACAAGCTAAAAATTACAGATTCAGCAGAGCTTGCGCGTCAGGAAGAAAAAATAAGCAAAAAAAAGGCTCTTGAATTATTTGAAAAAGGAATACTTGATTCTCTGCAGCCCGGGACATTTAAAGCATTGTCTGAAATACATAAATATTTATTTGATGATATTTATCTTTTTGCGGGAGAAATCAGAAATGTTAATATCGCAAAGGGGAATTTTAGATTTGCACCTGTTATGTATTTAAAACAAGCACTAGAGCATATTGAAAAGATGCCTCAATCAACTTATGAAGAAATTATAGAAAAATATGTCGAGATGAATATTGCGCACCCTTTCAGGGAAGGAAACGGACGCAGTACGCGTATATGGCTGGATTTGATTTTAAAAAAAGAACTCGGAAAAGTTGTCGATTGGAGCAAAGTTGATAAAGATGATTACCTGCTTGCAATGGAGCGTAGTCCGGTTAAAAATGTTGAAATCCGTGAACTTTTGAAACAGGCGTTAACTCCTGACATAAATAACAGAGATGTCTACATGAAGGGTATTGATGCAAGCTACAATTACGAAGGCTATTTTACTTATAAAACCGAAGAACTGTAATCCACTAATGTGAATAGAAAGGGCTAAGATGAATATAAACCAGAATTACGAAAATCTTGAACAGAGTTATTTATTTTCAACAATTGCACATAAGGTAAATGATTTTATTTCAAAAAATCCTGATAAAAAAGTTATAAGATTAGGTATTGGCGATGTTACTCTGCCTTTATGCAAAAAAGTTATTGAAGCTCTTCATAAAGCTGTCGATGAGATGGGAGTTCAAGCGACTTTCAGAGGCTACGGCCCGGAGCAGGGGTATGATTTTTTAAGAGAAGCTGTTCAGGGATACTATAGACAACGTAATGTTGATCTTGAATTAGATGAAATATTTATCTCTGACGGTGCAAAGAGCGATGTCGGGAATATTTTGGATTTGTTTGCGCAAGATAACACAGTACTTGTGCCGGATCCTGTATATCCGGTTTATGTTGATACAAACGTTATGGCCGGAAGAAAAGTTATTTTTGCAGATGCAAATGGTGATAACGGATTTCTTCCGATGCCTGCCGGTGAAAATGCTGATATAATT
>CALVEE010000238.1 GCA_944326495.1 Candidatus Gastranaerophilales bacterium
CCTTCGTTTTTGGTTAAAAAACTCATTTGAAGAGTATTAAAAAATGAGGCGGGAAGTTTTTTAGTTGCATTCAAATCCTTAATCGGAAAATAACCGCTGTCCCAGTGGCCGATATCAAAATATAATACATTTTTGAGAGATTTTGTCTGAATATGCCTTACTTTTGAAGTCATTGAATCATAATCTTTTACGTATTCTACATAAAAACTGTTGTTGTAATACATATCCAGAGTAACTTTTGGCGGATATGAGAGAATTTTTATTGAGTTTTCATAACCCAGATTAAGCGGTGTGCAGTTATAAAAAGCCGGGATAAATTCTTCATCAAACGTGTTTGAAGTGTATTCTTCATAAATTTTCTTTCCGCCTGAATATAAGACTCCGCCGATTATTGCGAAACAATTAATCTTCTGCGATTTGCGCTTTACCCAGGTATTTCTTAAATAATCGTAAATCGCTATTGTCGAATAACTTTCATCCTCATCGGGAAGCAGCATCCAGACTTCATTACGGTCAGAGGTTACAACTGAAAGCGTGCGGATTTTATTGACGTCAGCGGATGCTATATTGAATAACTCTTCCTGAATATCAATTGCAATGTTTTCTCCAAGAGTCTTGTCACCGTTTACAACCTGCTTGAACGAAAAAACGCCCTTTTTTGTATTATCATAAAAATACAACTCTGTTCCGTGAAATACAAGGGAATTATATCCTGCGCATCCTCCGGGAGAGTCGTATGTCTTATAGAAAGCTAAATTCTCGTCTTGTGAAATCAGGCAGGAAGAATTTGAATGAAAAACAGCCAAAGTCCCTAAATAAGGGTAAATAGCAGTAATCTTTTTTACAAATTCAATATAGCCGGCAGAAGTCGTGATTTCAGCGCTTGAAGTCGAAAAGTCGTAAATATTCTCCTGCTGGGAATACCATAAAATCTGCTCATCAAATACCCATAGCCTTCCTGCGTAAACTACCATTCCAAGACCTTTAACATCACGGTTGTCAGCATCTTTTAATTCCATCATTTTGACTTCATCAAGTTCGCCATCATCATTGTAGTTATCAATCTCTATAGAGAGCATCTCTTCGGAGTTTGAAAAAACAAATAAATCAGACCAGCCTTGAGAAAAATCCGTAGCGCAGGACATAGACGTTACACTAAGCCCTGAAACCTTGAGGGTTAAACTGTTAGATAGCCTTGAAAACAGATATATTTTACCCTCTGTCGAGCTTTCTGTATGTACAAAAAAGTAAGTGCTTCCCTTTTGTACACTCTCAAAAATGTTAATAACCCGCTCGCCTGCGGGAATTAGCGAACATACGGCAACATTTCCTCTTGCCGTACGAATTCCGACACCGGAATTGATTTCTGTTGCAAATAATTCAACATTCTGAATATCCGATGCCGTGATTATTGACGAAGAGTAAACCGAAGAACTCCGGTTTATCCCCGAAAATTTGTTACAAATTAACGCAGTTCTCTGCATTTGTACTCCTTTCTTTTTTGGGGGGGATTTTTTATAAAAAAATGTAGAACATTCGTAGGGTAGACTTAAGCACACCATTTTGACCAATTGAAATATGTCCTGTATACAGTACAATATTATTATAAATGAAAACAAAAAAATAATTCTATTAATTAACGGCGGTGATAAATCTCAACAATCAAAAGATATAGAAAGAGCACAAGAACTTCTTAATCAATGGAGGCTTAGTAATGACTAAATCAAAATCTTTTAATGAATATGTTTTAAATGACTTAAAAACGGATGATGATATAAAACAATGGATAAATATTGGTTTTGCAGAATTTTTACAAGACAATGACTTAAATGCGTTTGTAAAAGCATTGGAATATGCAGTAAGAGCAAAAGATTCTATTTCCGGAATTTCTAAAAAAACAGGTATTTCCAGAAGCAACCTTTATGCAATTTTTAACGGAGAACAACAGCCGCAATTATCTACTGCTTTAAAAATTATTAAAGAATTAGGCTATACCGTTCAAGTAGCATAAAATACTCATTAATGCATGGTTGGCTTGAAAATGCCTGCATCATCCGAGTCCATATGTTGGGTGAAACCCAACATACCTGTTTTTTGTAAAAATTTGTTTTTTATATAATATTTTTTTATTTTTATGTTATAATTTACAATACAAAATGAGCTATTTATATTGCATAAATAGTATTAGAGTAGAGTTGTGTCTGAAAGGAGGAAAAAGTTATGCCTTTATTATGGACACTATTAAGAAATTATTTGGTAGAAGATTAGCGGAATTAAGAGGAAAACGCGGCTGGACGCAGGAGAAACTTGCGGAGAAAATCGGTATAGACCAGAGAAATGTAAGCAAAATTGAGAATGGTAATACTTTTCCTAGAAGATGCTTTGCGAAAATTCCGGAAGCGTTTGGTTTTCCAATCAAAGACTTTTTTGATTGGGAGCATCTTAGCTATACAGATAACGAAAAGCGGGAATTTATCAAAAAAGTTATAGATGACCTGCCGCCGGAATTATTGACTTTGTGTTTCAGGATTGCTAATTACTGGCATAACTAATCTTGAGTTGTAATTGGGCGCCAAAAGGCGCCCAATTACAAGCTATTTTGGAATTACTTTTCTAAAGAAATATTACAAATTTACCCCAAAAATAAATCCAACTTTACATTTCTTAACAAAACAGACAAAAAAAGGCAATTTTTGAAAACTTAAATACTTTATATATACATAAGAGATATTTAAAAGGAGCAAAAAAGATGTTATTCACAACAGAAACTATTTCAAACAAAGAAATCGAATCAATCAATAATTTCTTCAATGACTTCGAAGCTGTTGA
>CALVEE010000239.1 GCA_944326495.1 Candidatus Gastranaerophilales bacterium
TGGTCATAACATCCTCCATACTATTAAACTGTCTCTTTCTTAATTCCAACCTATATTAATAGTATAAAACGACCATAAAAAATGTTATTAATGTATTTTCCTATCACATTTTTTGTTTTTATAACTTTTTATATTTTTTTTAGAATCTCTTCATACGCAGATAGACATTTCAATGCTGTGGATTTCGGAATGCAATATACCCCCAATGTTTCCGCGATATGTCTTATATTGTATGTAGCAGAAATCATTATAACTTTTGTATCATTATAACTACTAAATGTTTTTATTTGTTCAACGAGCCATTCTCCTGCATATTTTGGGGCATAATCATCTTCCATCTGCAAGTCTGTTATTATCGCATAATAAGGTTTCCCTTCAAGCAAAAAATCATAAGCACGTGCTGCGGATTCTGCTGTATCAATCTCAATTTCTTCCGCCGGAAAAAGCTCCTGCATAATGTTTGAATTATAATCGCGCCAGCCTTTTATATCATCAACTATCAAAAATCTTTTCATTTTCTTAACCCCGAAGCTCCTTCAAGATAAATGAATTCCGGTATAAACCCCTCACCGCAATTAACAACGACAAGAACACGCAGACACATTCTGAGACTTCCCGGAACATCAAGTTCATGAAAACACATCATAGGAACATCTTTCCACTTTAAGTTTATTCTTGCATATTTTGCAGGGAAATCCGCATTCAAATCTTCTGTCAATGTAAAAATTGCATGTGAAATCATATCCGTATCAATATTGTTTTTCTTTACGATTTCTGATAAAAGCTTAATTGTTGCAGCACCGATAGCTTCCTGTGTATTTTCTTCAACAGTAATTGCTCCTCTTATACCTCTTGAAATCATCTTTCCTCCTCATCTAAAAAATATAAAGCCGCAAGAGTAGAGGCAGTAAGTGCAATCCCCTCTTTCTCCTGCTCTTTAAGCCAGGCATATACTTCATTTCTGTTTATAAGAATTCTATCAACAATAACACCGCCGTCATTTACCGGAGTTGACTTTAACTCATAATTATTTATATAAGCAATTGCAATAGTTATTGTTTCAGAAACACAACCGGCAGAACTTGCCGTTTTTCTTGTCATAATCTTTATCGTATCAGCTTCAAGCCCGGCCTCTTCCATAAGTTCCGCTTTAATAGCATCTTCAATTGTTTCACCTTTTCTTTCATCTCCGACAAGTCCAGCCGGAAATCCCAGGCAAAACTTTGCAATTCCTTCTGCCTGTAAAGGCGGACGCTCTTCTTTTAGAAACAATATTTTTTCGTTGTTAATCAACGGAAGAATTATTACAACATCTTTAGCATTTGGACGATGAGCATAAACCCACTCTTTACCGGACTTAGACGGTGTACTTTTTAATTGAAGATATTTAGTATCAAATAAAATCATTCTCATTCTCCGTAATGCAAATTCATATTTTCAACAGCCGGAAGCTTAATCATAAATTCCGTATATTTCCCCTCTTCGCTTTCTACGACAAGCTCGCCTTCATGAGACTTTATAACCTGCAGTGCAAGATATAACCCTAAGCCGGTGCCGATTTTTCTGAATTTCTTTGCTGCTGAATAATATTTGTTAAAAATTTTATTAATATCACTCTTAGAAATTCCGGCACCGTAGTCTTTAACAGTAATTACGATATATCTTGGAATTTCACCTATCTTAATTTCAACCGGGGAATTCGGTTCTCCATAAGAGATTGCATTCTGTATGAGATTTTTAACCACACGTTTTAATTGAATTCTGTCTGCATATACTCTTATATCACGCGGAGTCATAAATTCCAGATTATTTTTTGTCTTATCAGCAATAGGCTTCATCTCCTCAACGATTTCCTCTATGAACCCTTTAAGCATAATATTATCTTTATAAAGCCTGATTTTACCGTCTCGAACTTTATAAGTTTCAAGAACAATCTGCACCAAATCCAGCAATTCTTTATTTGAAGCCTGCATATTCTTTAATGCTGTCCTCTGCTTTTCTGAAACATGTCCGAAGCTTTCGTTTAAAAACAATTCAAGCATGTTTGTTTCTGCAATAATCGGCACTTTCAAATCGTGAGTTAGTGTTGCGACAAAATCATCTTTTAAACTTTCGAGTTCGCGTTCATTTGTAACATTTTTTAATATTAGAATAAAACGCTTTACATTATCCTCAAGTTTCAGCTCCATTGAACTTGCAGTAAAGTTAGACGCCTTATCGGATTTCACAAAAACATCATCATTTTTAAGTTTTTCAAGTCTTTTCCCCTGCGGAATCAGAATATAATCGAAGATATTTTCTCCGTATAATTCCTTTACAGGAGCATCAAACCATTCACTAATCTTAGTTGTTGCTCTCAAAATCTTATAATCGCCGTCATAAATAATTAACCCGTCAGAAAGAGAATTAAAGACAGCTTCTAAGAATTTGTTTTGATTATGAAGTTCATTTTGATATTCCGTAATCATTTTTTCCCGGTCTTTTAAAGACTCTATCATTCTGTTAACACTCTCCGTAAGCTGACTTGAACTTGGAATATCAATTTTTTCAATTTTCTTTGACAAATCGCCATATCTTACGGAATTAACAGTATTTGTCAATATTCCCAGGAAATCATTATACTTAGTCCAGCGTTTTCTGGTTCTGCGGGTAAAAATAAAAAGCATAATCAATGTCAAAAGCACAAAGAGATTAAGTACATGTATTAAAAACATACTGTTCTCTTCCATAAAACAACTTATAATTGCAAATGGCATGCCGAACTATCCTATTTTAATATTTTATGGTACAATTATATCATAAATT
>CALVEE010000240.1 GCA_944326495.1 Candidatus Gastranaerophilales bacterium
TTGGATTTGCTCCACGCTCACAGAGCTTCACCTTTAAGCCTCACGGCTTAGCCGGTTCAGTCTGTTCGCTATCCGGACTTACGTCCGTCCGCAAATCCGCTCCCTCACCAGGGAAGGAACGCTATACGCTTGGCGCTGACTACCTCCCCTTTGAGGGCATAACTGTCCGGTAAAAATAAGATTGTAATTCGGACATTAGTCTGCTAATAACTGTCATGCTGAATAGCCGGCAGAGGTAGTCGGTTGGGCATACCTGCATAATATTAACTTATAACGATATTATTTAAATAAATAGCTCGTTTAAAATTCATTTTATATTTTTCATTTGCCCCTGCTGGCTGACCCCTCACCCGAATTTCTAAGTTTCGCTTTAGCTCAACTTGAAATTCTCCCCTCTCCCACAAGGGGCGAGGGAAGCGCTACGCCAGGCATGGAACCTACCTGGCTCGACAGATTGACCTCTGTGTGGAGGGTCGAAATCTTTGATTTCGGGGAGGGGTTCTAACTGATATTTGGTTAGAGTTCTTAACTTCTAAAATTCACTTCATAATTTTTTATTTGTCCGTACTCACTGCCCCCTCACCGCATCTGTAGTTTTCGGCACAGCCTCAAACACGGCTGCTCCGCTCCAGTAAGGAGAGGAGAATGTACTTATGTTTTTATCTGAACACTTATGATAACTAAATAAAGAGTAATGTAAAGCAATTTCTATACTGCTATCTGTTTTGTTGCAAATAAAAACCAGTAGTAGATTAGGCAATGCTTGATCTACTACTTATGAGCATTATTAGTTTAGAAATAGTTAAAGGGAGTTATTATTTAATTTGACTTTTATTTGATTTTAAGCGATACTAAACTCAATAGTCTCCTTTTATTAGAGGGTAATTCATTAAAATGAAATATGCTGGAACTGATGTTCTAAATTTAATGACTAAAGCTAAAAATTATAATAAGTATTTAGTTAATTCTTGTCTCAGTAAGATTAATAAAAATAGTAAAACAATTATAGATTTTGGTGCTGGTCTTGGAACTTTTTCAGAATTATTGGCCCAAAGAGGATTTTCGATTGAGTGTATTGAGCCGGACGCAGAACAGGCTGAAATTATTAAGATGAAAGGATTGACGCTTATCGAAAGTATTGAGAATTATCCGGATAATTCTATAGACAATATTGTTTCTTTTAATGTATTTGAGCATATTAAAGATGATGAAATTGCCCTGGAACAGATTCAAAAAAAACTTAAACCGGATGGTATCTTTTTTCTTTTTGTTCCGGCGAATTCAAAACTCTATTCTTCTTTTGATAAAAAACTAGGACATTTTCGCAGATATGATTTAGATAATCTTTTGGAAATGGTTAGAAAATGTAATTTTGCAATCAAGAATTATGAATATTTTGATAGCCTCGGATATATTCTGGCATTTATTTATAAAATAATAAACAATCGTGGAACAATATCTGCTTTTTCTATACTTCTTTTTGACAAGATAATATTTCCTTTCTCAATATTGTTAGACAAGCTATTTAATAAAAAATTCGGCAAAAATATTGTTATGATATTATCAAAGGAAGTTATAAATGAATAAAATTTTTACAAGAATTTACGGAAAATTTTGGTACTATATTATATTGGTTTTAATATTTGTTCTTGGAATATTAATTCGAACAAATTTATACTTTTTGACCAGTGTTTTTGAAGATGATGAGTGCAGGCTTGCAATAGCACTTCTTGAAGCAAAAATTTATTTGGCGTTGTTTTTACCTTTGGATGCCGGTCAATCAGCACCGCCCATATTTACAATATGTTCAAAATTTCTTGGAGATATTTCGGGCTATAGTGAAAAAGCATTAACTTTAATTCCTTTCTTATCAGGAATCGCTTCTATTTTTTTGTTTTTTAAAATTTGTAATGATTATTTCTCTAAAAAACTTTCCATCTTTATATCTCTTTTCTTATTTGCAATAAACCAACAATTTATTACTTATTCTGTAATCTTCAAGCAATACTCTACAGATGTTCTTACAGGTTTATTGTGTTTATATGTTTTTCCCAAAATAAATCTTTCGGTATTAAACTGGAAAAAATTTATTTTAATCTCAATCCTCTTAATTACTTTACCGCTGATTTCGTTACCTTCGATCTTTTTTATAGGAGCATTTATATTAACTAATATTATTAATAATATAAAAAATAAAAATTTCTATAAAAATCTAGCGGGTATAGTGCTGTCTTTTATTGCAATAATGAGCTTGTATTATGTATTTAATTTACAGCCCTCCAAAATAAACATGGATTTTATATTCCCGAATTATTGGGATGACGGCTTCTGGAAATTTTCATTTGTAGATTTTATCAGAATTATCGGATTTAATATAAGGTTTGACTTTATACCTAATAAAGCAACATTATTCACTTTAATTTTATTTTTATGGGGAATGATTGGCTGCGGTTTTGATAAAAGCAAGAATAGAAACACTTCGCTTCTCATGTTATTTACGTTTTTAGGAGTCCTAACCGCCTCATTGCTTCATATTTACCCCTTTGCGGGCAGAGTGGGTATATTTTTTGCTCCTATATTTATAATAACAATCATACGTCCATTCGATACATCTACATTCCCAAAGCCTACATACTGGATAACGCTTTTATTTATTATATTGAGCTTTTATAAATATTCTCCGGCATATATTCTAAACTATAAAGATGATACTACTATAGTGAGGTATTCTCCTAAAAGCCTTATGAAGGAACTAAAACAACAATTTAATCCGGATGAAGATATAATTCTTATTAATTCGGCATCTTCTGCAAGTTATCTTTTCTATTCCAGCAAGCAGAAATTTTATACCGATAAAACGTATATAATGGAAATTAAACCTTCTGAAAGAAAAGAGGCTTTCAGATATTTAGACAACCTTGACAAAAATCAAAAATACTGGCTTTACCTGATAAAAGACTACAGGCTGGATCCTGTATTCCCTCTTATTGAAGAGTGGCTTAAAGACAAAAAAGTTTTATACAAAAAACAAGAAAGAGACTCATACTTAATCCATGTTCAAAACTAATATTCAAAAAGGCCGTGAGGGTGAAAATACAGCAAGAGAGTATCTTGAAAAACAGGGATACAAAATCCTTGAGACAAACAGGCGGTTTTCAAGGTTTTGCGAGATTGATATTATTGCGCTTGACGGGGATACTCTGGTTTTTGTTGAAGTCAAAACAAGAAGCACAAATAAATGCGGAGCACCGGAAGAAGCTATTACAAGGGGTAAATATAATAATATCAAAACCGGATTATTTAATTATCTGCAGGGAAATCCGGAGTATAAAAAATACAGAATTGATGTAATCTCAATTATTTTAAAACCTGAAATTACAGTTAAACATTTGAAAAATATTTATTTATAATGAATTTACTTTACGACACAACTTCTAAACTTCTCAATATCAATCAGCACCCACCCCAACCCTCCCTCATAAGGGAGGGGGCAATACGCACGCCAAACGTACAACCCTCCTTCCCTAGAGGGAAGGCCGGGATGGGTGCCAGCCCGTAAGGGAAAACTAATAGCATAAAGTTTATTTCAAGAAATTATCTTTTATAAATCTTTAATGTCCTTTTCTTTCTCTTTTATTGCGAATAAAAAAAGAAAGAAAAGAGACCAAAAGAAAGAGAAAATACGCAATTGTTTTCTACGCCCTTACAGGCGTGTGATTGAATGGCTGTTGCGGGTGAACCCGCACTCTTGCGCTCACTATCGTTATGCTTACGCATAACATGTTCGCGGCGCGGAACTTGTTTGCAGTATTGTAGGCTGTTGTCAGCCGTAGGGTAGACTTTAGTCTGCCGCAATAAAATATATTTCTCCTCAACTTCTGAACTTCTAAACTTCTCAATATCAATCAGCACCCACCCCAACCCTCCCTCAAAAGGGAGGGGGCTTAGCATCATGCACCGGACGTACCGCAAACCTTCCCTTAAGGGAAGGTTTGCGACAGAAGGATAAACTTTAGTCTATCACAATAAATCCACTTTTATTATATTCGTGTTAGAATAAGTTATATGAAACAGTGAGGAAAGATTATGGAAGATTTAAGAGATAAATATGAAGTCGTAATAGGTTTAGAAGTGCATGCACAATTAAAAACCAAATCAAAGATATTTGCACCCGATTCAACTGAATTCGGAAGCGAACAAAACAGCCACACAAGCGCAATTACACTTGGCATGCCCGGGGTTTTGCCGGTATTAAATAAAGAATGCGTAAATATGGGAATACTTTTAGGTCTGGCACTTAACTGCGAAATCCCAAAAAGATGCAAATTCGACAGAAAACAATATTTTTATCCGGATCTTCCGAAAGGATATCAGATTTCACAATATGATGAGCCGATTTGCGTAAACGGCTGGATTAATGTTAAGGGTAAAAGAATCGGAATAACACGGGCACATCTTGAAGAAGATGCAGGTAAGCTTGTTCACGTAGGTGCGGCAGGAATTAACGGCGCAACATATTCCCTTGTTGACCTGAACCGTGCCGGGACTCCGCTTCTTGAAATCGTATCAGAGCCCGATATGCGCTCAAGCGAAGAAGCAAGAAGCTATATGGAAGAATTAAGAAATATCGTAAGATATTTAGGCGTCTGCGACGGAAACCTTGAAGAAGGTTCAATGAGATGCGATGCTAATATTTCAATTATGCCAAAAGGCTCAAAAGAATTCGGTACAAGAGCGGAAATTAAGAATGTAAACAGTTTTTCTGCTCTTCAAAGAGCTATTGAATACGAAATTGACAGACAAATCGAGATTGTTGAAGAAGGCGGAAAGGTTGTTCAGGAGACAAGGCTCTGGGATGATAATCTTAAGGAAACCCGCTCTATGAGGGGAAAAGAAGATGCGCACGATTACAGATATTTCCCTGAACCGGATTTAATGCCAGTTGAGATTTCAAGAGAATGGGTTGAAGAAATCCGTTCTAAGATGCCGGAACTTCCGGAAGCTAAGCGTCAGAGATATATGTCTTTAGGATTGAGCGAATACGATGCAGGCGTTATAGTCGAGCAGATGCCTTTGGCTTTATTCTTTGATAAAGTTTTAGAACTCGGAGCAAATCCAAAAACTGCCGTAAACTTTATTATGGGCGAAATTGCAGCTTATTTAAAAGAAAATAAAGTTGAGATTAATGAGACAAAATTAACTCCGGAAAATCTTGCGGAATTAATTACTCTGATTGAAAAAGGAATAATTTCTAATAATATCGGTAAACAAATCCTTGTTGAAGATATGATTACAAAAGGCGAAAAAGCTTCTGCGATTGTTGAGAAGAAAGGTTTAAGCCAAATCTCAGATGAAGGTGCAATTAAATCAATCGTTGAAAATATTATTAATTCTCACCCGAAAGAAGTTGAGTCTTATAAAAACGGAAAAACAAACCTTCTCGGCTTCTTCGTCGGTCAGGTTATGAAAGAAACCAAAGGGAGAGCAAACCCGAAAACAGTTAATGAGCTGGTAAGACAAATTTTAGAAGGATAAGTTAACAAAGTGCTGTCTGGATTTTCCAGGCAGCACTTCTTTAAAATATGGAGAGATGAATGACAAATTTTAACTATCTTGAAGCTATAATGTATTTGATTACCTACCTGCTTTTTATATGTTTTATAGGTGTTTTAGTATACGGTTTAAAAAAATATCGTAAAGAGAGACGCAAAGGATGCATTTTTGTAACAGCAATAGTTTGTCTGCCTTTAATTTATTTCGTCCAACAAGCAGCTATTTTTAGCCTGTTTTTTTCTAATATGTGCAGTTTTGCTCAGGGTGATCTTAAAAAAGCCGCAGTATATGTGAATATTGCAGCAAAACTTGCCGTTACACCGGCACAAAAAAGCGCATTATACGGCGAGCTTGGTCAGGTTTATATGGCAATGAAAGATGGGAAAACCGCGATGAAATATTTTGATAAAGCCTATAAAATAAACGGCAGCTATAAAGTACCAGCAAATCTGTTAACTTCGTCTCGATGGCCTCTTCTTGCGAGCATGCTGTACGCATACAACGGTGATTATGATAAGGTGTATCAGATTGCAAAAGATACTAATTCATATAGTGTTGCTGCAATTGCAAGCATTAACCAAAAAGATTACAAAAAAGCACTTGCCTATACAAATATGTGTCTTGCAAAATCAAAGAGTGCCGCAAATTATTCCAGAAGAGCATACATTTATAAAAAACTCAACCAGAATAAGCTTGCGCAGGAAGATTTAAACAAAGCAATTTCTTTCTGTCAAGGGGATAAGAAATGTATTGACCGTCACAATAAAGTAATGAACGACAGTTATTGGAATTTCTATATCCAAAAAAGAAAAGAGTATGGTCTCGGGAAATAATAAATAAATTAAGCATGCACGATTGTTTTTATACCGATAGTGTGTGTTTCACAATTAATAACTGTCTCGGATTTTGTCAAGAAATTTAATAAAAATTCATGCAAAAAACGTAACA
>CALVEE010000241.1 GCA_944326495.1 Candidatus Gastranaerophilales bacterium
AAAAAGGCCTTATTTCTGAAAAGTTCCTTGCAAAAAAAAACAAGATTAACTATACTGGAATATAAGATAAGCTTTTAATGGAGAGTTTGGTTTGAAAAATTTGATTAAAACAAAGTGGTTTATATACGGAACCTACTTACTGCTTGTTATGGCTTCACTTTTGATTGGTTTTGTGCTTTTGCAAAACAATAATACACTCAAAAATGTTATTGTATCGTTTTTTGAAGTTGCTGAAAACAGAACATTTGATTACAGACAGGCACTGCAAGTAATCCATAAAAGACCGCTTCCGAATAAGGACATAGTGGTTCTTGCCGTTGATGATGCGAGTCTTGAAATGTTATGGGATAAATACGGCGAATGGCCTATGCCGAGAAATGTTTACGCAGATATGATTAATTATCTTGAAAAACAAAAGCCGCAGCAGATTATATTTGACCTTATGTTCATAAAATCAATAAGGACGACAGGAGGTGCTGATAAATATCTGGCTGATACAATGAACAAATACCCGAATATTTATACGGCAATGAGTTTTGACGACCAGCCGACTGATGTAAGAATTCCTGTCAACTTACCTGAAAGACTTGCGGTGAATTTGGATAACAAATCAAATGTAAATTTAAATAACAAATATAAATTCCTGAATTGTCGTCCAATATTAGACTCACTTATGGATGGGCATGTAAATATCGGAATGACAAATGTTGTGAGAAATAGTGACGGTATTCTCAGACATGTAGCACCTTTAATGGTTTATAAAGATAAATTTTACCCCTATCTGACATTTAAAGCAGGCGCAGATTACCTTCTACAAAAGCCGGATAATGATTTTACCATAGACAAAAATTCAAATCTGCAGTTATTTGGTTCTAAAATTCCGCTTACAAAAGACGGAGAAGCTATTCTGAACTGGTACGGGCCAAGCGGCACGCATACAATTGTTCCGATGTATAAGCTAATTCGTGAAATGGATGGAGGAGTAAAAAGCGGATTTGATTTCAGAGATAAAATTATTATTATCGGAACAACCGCAATGAGTCTTCATGATACAAAAAGTGTTCCCGTTCAGGAAGGTATTTATCCGGGAGTAGAAGTACATGCAACGTTCTTTAATAATATGCTTGATAATAACTTCATTCAAAAAACAGGATTAATTACTGATATACTGATTTTAGCGGGTGTAATTGTAATTGTTGGCGGAATTGTAATGCTTTCAACTTCAACTCTGTTTGCATTCCTTTCAACTTCGCTTTTTGCAATCGCCTATCTATTTGTTTCTTACTATGTAATGGAGCTTTATAACCTTTGGATACCGGTTGTACTTCCTATAATATCAATTATGTCAGCATTTGCACTTTCATTTCTTGCAAAGTATCTAATGAAAGCCAGAGATTTTGAATATCAATATAAACTTGCAACCATTGACGGGCTAACAGAACTCTATAACCACAGGTATTTCCAAGATACTTTGAGAAAGCAGATTGATATTGCAAGAAGATATAATCAGGCATTTTCTCTTATAATAGTAGATATCGATTTCTTTAAAAAATTCAACGATACATACGGGCATCAAGCCGGTGATGCTGTTTTAAGACAGGTAGCGCAGACCCTGAAGAAGAATTCCAGAACAACGGATTACGTATGCAGATACGGCGGAGAAGAAATGAGCATAATTCTCCCTAATACAGGTGCCGAAGAAGCTTTGAATAATGCAAATCGTATTTGCAAGGCTGTTGCTGAAAAGCCGTTCCACTTAACGCCGGTTGATACAGCTAATGTAACAATAAGCTTAGGGGTGGCAACATTCCCTGATAACGCTCAAACTCCGCAGGATTTAATCGAGTGGGCGGATAAAGGTTTGTATTACGCAAAAGAACACGGCAGAAATCAGGTAGGGCGCTACTAATGGAAGCTGCTATCATAGAAAAAGTAGGTCAGGCATTGCCTGACATTAAATGTTATTGTCAGGCAATGCCTGACCTACAAATAAAAAGGATAATATGGAAAAGGTTAAAGTAATAGGTGCAGGACTTGCCGGTTCAGAAGCGGCTTTACAATTAGCAAAACGAGGTATTAAAGTTAAACTATACGAGATGCGCCCTGATAAAACAACCGGAGCGCATGTAACCGGTGATTGCGCAGAGTTTGTCTGTTCTAACAGTCTCGGCTCATCCGATATATTAAACGCCAGCGGACTTCTGAAAAAAGAGATGGAAATCTTAGACGGCGAGCTTATCAAAATCGCTTATGAAAACTCCGTTCCTGCCGGTAACGCTTTGGCAATAGCAAGAGAAGATTTTTCAAGAGCCGTTACAAAAAAGATTAAAGAAAATCCTAATATAGAACTTGTTAGGGAAGAGATTACGAAAATCCCTGACGGGAATGTAATTATAGCATCCGGTCCGCTTACGAGTGATAAATTCGCTGATGCGATAAAAGATTTTACAGAGGAAGAGCATCTTTCGTTTTTTGATGCAATTGCTCCCATTGTAGAAGTTGAGTCCATTAACTTTGATAAAGCATTCTGGGCTTCAAGATATGATAAGGGAGAAGCCTCATATATTAATTGTCCCATGAATAAAGAAGAGTACGAAAACTTCTATAATATATTAATCAATGCCCCCAGAATAGAGCAGCACGATATCGATAAAAACTCAAAATTCTTTGAATCTTGTCTGCCGGTTGAAGTCTTAGCTTCAAGAGGTATCGATACTCTGCGCTTCGGGCCTATGAAACCCGTAGGACTTATTGATAAAAGAACCGGGATAGAAAATTATGCAGTAGTCCAGCTAAGACAGGATAATTCCGCAAAAACTCTATTTAATCTCGTCGG
Source organism: Candidatus Gastranaerophilales bacterium (assembly GCA_944326495.1). Lineage (GTDB taxonomy): Bacteria > Cyanobacteriota > Vampirovibrionia > Gastranaerophilales > Gastranaerophilaceae > CAG-196. The sequence continues at coordinate 2,837 of CALVEE010000241.1, forward strand.
GTTTCAGACAAATTTAAAATGGGGTGCGCAAAAAGAACTTGTACATTCAATTCCGGGTTTAGAAAATGCAAATATTGTCCGCTACGGCGTAATGCACAGAAACACTTTTATAAACAGCTCCCAAATCCTTAACCAAACCCTTGAAACCCGAAAAAGAGAAGGCCTCTTCTTTGCCGGACAAATCACCGGAACAGAGGGTTATACAGAATCCATTGCAACCGGCATGCTAGCTGGAATTAATATGGCAAAAAGAATTCAGGGAAAAGAACTCCTTAAGCTCCCGAGAAAAACAATGCTCGGCGCAATTACATTCTATATAACAGATAAAGCCCACCTTGAACATATCTCCTCACGTGACGGCTCTCTGAGATATTTACCCCCGCAGCCGATAAATTCAAACTGGGGAATTCTTGC